>DASZFN010001126.1:0-4695 GCA_035939715.1 Gemmataceae bacterium
CCCTCGGCTTGGCAAGCGATGAGGCGCGGCATCTTTCCGGTTTTCAACCAGCCGAGTTCCTTCAATTCCTGGAACGCTTTCCACATGCCGATGAGACCGGTGCCGCCGCCCGTCGGATACAGGATCACATCCGGCAGGCGCCAGCCAAACTGCTCGGCCAGCTCCAGGCCCATGGTCTTCTTGCCCTCGAGCCGGTACGGCTCCTTGAGCGTCGACATATCAAACCAGCCCATCCGTTCCGTGCCCTCTCGGACAATGCGGCCGCAATCGGTGATGAGACCGTTGACGACAAACACGTGAGCGCCGGCCAGGTGCGCTTCCATCTGATTGATGCGCGGCGTGTCCTCGGGCATGAAGACGTAAACTTCCATGCCCGCCCTTGCCCCATAGGCAGCCAGAGCGCCGCCTGCATTGCCTGCCGTCGGGATGGCCAATTTCGTGAGGCCGAAATGCCTGGCCATGCTCACCGCGACGGCCATGCCGCGGCTCTTGAAACTGCCGGTGGGCAGCTGACTTTCATCCTTGATTTGCAGCCGGGGAACCTTCAGCTGGTTGCCGAGCCGCGGGCAACGGATGAGCGGCGTAAATCCTTCGCCGAGACTGACCGGCTGCTCGTCCAGCGGCAGGGGTAGCAATTCGCGATAGCGCCAAAGCGTTGCCAGCCGGGCTGAAAGATCGGTTGGTCCAAGCGCGGCGCGGATCTTCGGGAGGTCGTAGCGCACCCAAAGCGGTCGCCCCTGGTGTACCGTCCACGCACGGTTTTTCTCGAATTTTGTGCCGTCCAGAGCACTTTCCAGGTGCGTTACAAAACTCTTCATCGGCCTTCCGTCCCAGGCTATTCGAGGCAAAGAAACCATATCTTCGGCGAACAGTCGCTAGCTTATGACTTGTTGAATGTGCCGGCACTTGTCCGGGTCGTCTGCTTTACTCTTGACAGCTGCACAGCACGTCTTGACGCACTTCTCCGATCTGGTTATGATCCCGACAACGACTCAGGAGACGCACCTTGGTTAAACGGGCCTGACTCTCCTGCACAGGCCCCCGCCCGCAGAAAAGGAATTTCACGGGTATGATTGTCCGATCGATCCATGGATGGAGTTCCCTTCTCCTCAAGCCCATCCTTCCATGCTAAGCGTGCGGCATAACGATGCCGTTTTGGTTTGGGCGCCGGCCAAGGTGAATCTCTTCCTGGAAGTCCTGGCAAAACGCAGCGACGGCTATCACGAGATTGCCACGCTCATGGTCGCCGTCAGCCTCACCGACACCTTGGAATTCAAGGAGGATGCATCCGGGGAAATCCAACTGACCTGCGATCAGCCCGATCTGGGCACCGGACCCGAGAACCTGATCCTTCGCGCAGCCACGTTGCTGCGTGAAAGAACCGGCTGTAAACGCGGCGTAACGATTCGGCTTGCCAAGCGAATCCCTGTTGCCGCGGGCCTGGCCGGCGGCTCGACGGACGCGGCCGCAACGCTCGCCGGACTCAACGAGCTCTGGCAGCTTGGTCTGGAGAGTTCAGAGCTCGCGAGGCTTGCCGGCGAGATCGGCTCGGACGTCGCCTTCTTCTTCGCCACGCCCGCCGCGTGGTGTACGGGACGCGGAGAGATGGTGGTGCCGTTGGCGGTGCCGAGGCCGCTCTGGTTCGTGTTGCTCTGCCCGCCCTTCGGCATCTCGACCGCCGACGTTTATCGCGGCGTAACGGTGCCGGAGCGGCCGCAAACAGGCGATGAGATTCGCCGCGCCGTGGTAGACGGCGATGTGGCCGAAACCGGCCGCCGGCTGCACAACCGCTTGCAGCCCGTGGCGGAAACATTATGCCCGGCCGTGGCCGCTTATCAGGCTCGCCTGGCCGAATTCAAGACCGCGGGATACCTGATGAGCGGCAGCGGCAGCAGCTTGTTCGCTCTATGTCGTGACTATCGAGAGGCCCAGGCGCTTGCCGGAGGGCTTCTTGACCGACCCGAGGAGAGGATGAACTCGCGCGTGTTCATCGTTCGGAGTTGCTCTTGAAAGGTCCTGTCCCGTTTGCAGGACCAGTGCCACAGACAAAAAGGAGAACAACTGTGGTGATCACCGAAGTCCGCATTAAGCTCATGGAAGACCACAACGAGAACGAACGCTTGCAGGCTTTCTGCTCCGTGACGTTCGACAATGCGTTTGTGGTGCGCGACCTGAAGATCATTGAGGGCACGAAAGGCTCCTTTGTGGCCATGCCGAGCCGCAAGTTGACCGATCGCTGCCTGCAGTGCGGGTGCAAGAATCACCTGCGCGCCCGTTTCTGCAACCAGTGCGGCGGCAAGCTCGACGAGGATCGGGCCACCCGCGACGCCGACGGCCGTGCCAAGCTGCACGCCGACATCGCTCACCCGATCAATTCTGCCTGCCGGGAAGTGATTCAATCCGCTGTGCTCAAGTCCTACCACGAAGAGCGCGAACGCTCCAAGCAGCCTGGCTACGTGAGCAATTACGAGGACTTCGAGGCCGAATACGAAGACACCTACACGCAAGTGATCGGCGAGCTCAACGCCGGCGGCCGCACCGAGTATCGCAACCACACGGCGCATGGCCCGCGCGGCAACCACGCCGGACGACAGAATGAGGCGGCCCGTTCGACCGTCAGCCGTCAGGAGGAAGGCTCAGGCGGCTTTGGCGCCGGCATTCTGTAAGGATTCGATTCTAAGACAAGTACTGAGATTGGAGCCCACCTGAGGCTTACGGGTGGGCTCCTTTTTTTGCACATTTGATCGCGTGCAGACTATTGTTGCCGTTTCATTGCATTGCACGCCTTCGTGCCGCGTGAAATGCAATGAAATGAGATATGAGCGGCCTCGGTTTAATCGTCGTCCGCAGCGTCGCGGCCTTCCTTGTACAGGGCATCGAGCTGCGACGCATACTTCTTCAGAACCACGTTGCGCCGCAACTTCAGACTGACCGTCAACTCGTCCGCCGCCATCGTAAAGGGGTGCGGCAGAATCATGAACTTCTTGATCTGCTCGGACTTGGACACGTCCTTGAGCACGCGATCGATGCGTTGCCGCAAGAGCGCTTGCACGGCGGGATGGCGGACAAGCGTATCCTGCGCTTCATGCGCTTCATGATCGACCGCAGCGCCTTGCTGGGCCAGGGCGCGGCGCAAATTCTCCCAGTGGGGAACAATCAGGGCGGTCAGGTAGTTCCGCCCTTCGCCACACACGGCCGCCTGGTCGATGCATTCATCGCCGAGCAACAGGCCTTCGATGAAGCTTGGCACGACTTTTTTGCCATTGGAAAGCACCAGCAATTCTTTCTTACGGCCGGTTATGCTCAAGTAGCCGTCGGCATCAATGCTGCCCAGGTCGCCCGTAAGAAGCCAGCCGTCCTGGATGGCCTCGGCCGTCGCCTGCGGGTTCTTCCAGTAGCCTTTCATGATATGCGGGCCGCGGGACAGGACTTCTCCGTCGCCTGAGATTTTGACCTCGACGCCCGGCAACGGCAGGCCCACCGTGCCGGTCTTGTTGAATCCTTTACGGTTGAAGGCTATACACGGTGAGCTTTCGGTGAGGCCGTAGCCTTGCAGCAGGGGCAGGCCGGCGGCTTCGTAGACTTCGGCAATCGGCCGCGGCAGCGGCGCGCCGCCCGAGGAGAGCCAAACAATGCGGGGACCAAAGATGGTGCGCAAGCGGCGGTACGTTTCCTGTGGGTCCGGGGCGGCAACCGCGGTCAGGAGTTTCTCATAGAAACGCGGCACGCTCGACATGTGCGTCGGCTGGATTTCCGCCAGATCGCGAACCAGCGTCTCCGCCGATTCGGCCAGGCACATCACGAAGCCGCCCGCAATGCTCTGATAATGATCCACCGAGCGGGCGTAGATGTGGCTGAACGGCAGCCAGCTCAGGACGATGCTATCGGGAGCGCTACGGCCCACTTCAAGCGAGGCCAGGGCGTTGCTCAACAGATTGCCGTGCGTCAGCATGACGCCCTTGGGATTGCCCGTGGTGCCGGACGTGTACATGATCGTGGCGAGATCGTCGCGGCCGAGCGCGGCTTCGCGGCGCATCATCTCTTCCGCCAGTCGAGGCAAGGCATGCCGGCCGCGTTGCAAGAAGCTGGTCCACGAATAAATCTTTTCGGCGGGAGCGGCTTCGCGGTTCTCGAAAACGACGATGCCTTCGAGCGCCGCCAGTTCCTTGCGAATCTGCCGGGCCTTGGCAAGCTGCTCGGCCGTGGACACGAACAGCCAACGCACACCGGCGTCGTCCAGTTGAAAGAGCACCTGCCGGGCAGTCAAAGGGGCGTGCGGCGGCACATTGACGGCGGCAGCAGCCAGCAGGCCCATGTCGGCGATCAACCATTCGAGGCGATTCTCGCCCAGCAAGCCGACACGGTCGCCCGGCTTGATGCCCGCATCCACCAGCGCCGCGCCGCAAGCCAGGGCGTCCTGACGGTAGCGCTCCCAGCTAACATCCTGGAACATTCCGAAGCGCCGGTAGCGCAAGGCGGGGAGCAGGCCCAGGCGGTCAGCCTGGCGGCGGTGCAGCTCGGTAAGGTTTCGATAGCTCACGGCAATCCATTCCCACGGGGAAAACTTGGTTAAATTTCCCGTTGGTCCAGCAGCCCTAGAAAATCAGCGCTGTTTACGCCGAAGGCGTTGCACAGCACAGCCCAGGGTCGCGCCAGCGCACCCTGGGAAAGCGTTGCCTAGGGTCGCTCTACCCC
>DASZFN010001127.1:0-6246 GCA_035939715.1 Gemmataceae bacterium
GCTGCTGATCGGGGATGACCTCAATGAAGCCGTTACCCAGAACGTTGTTCGACATCCGCAGCGTACGCACGCTGTCCTCCGGCAGGACGTGTTCCTGAATCGCCGGATCGATGGCGCGCTGATGGATCAGGGAGCCGCCGACAGACTCGACAAACTTTACCTTGCGGGGATCGGGATCGTTGGGGTCGAACTCGTGGCGGCCGGCACGTATCTCAGCGATCTGGCTGGAGCTGCCCGTCACCGGGTTCTGGTGGCAGATTACGCAGCTCGTAGCGTTATAGACCGGCCCCAGCCCGTCCTCGAGCTTCTCCACCTCTTCGAACTTGGCACGGTCCTTGTCGAACGCCGCCTGGTCCTCGAAGCTGTTGGTCAGGTTGTCGAAACCCACCGGCGCCTCGGCCGCCGGGCTCGAGCCGCCGTCCTCCGGAGCGGCCGCTGCGTTCCTGGCGCGATCGGCCGGATACATCCCCGCCGATACGGCCACGATCATGGCCATGGTGCAGAAGCCCATAGCGCCCCAGATCAGCCTCTTCGGCGACTGGGAAAACCTCCGGCGAAACGAAGTCCGCTTGAACATGGGCACCTCCTGGGCGATCTGCCTACGGAAGCCGCTTCCTCCTGCTCGCGCGCAGAGACAAGAGCGCACTCGACAAAGCAGTCGGTAAGATATGCGGGCGCGAATCAGGATAACCGCTCGAACGGGCATGTGCAAGCCACTAAGCCCCGGACGTTCTTACGCCTGTCCAGAATTCCTCATGACCGAGCACTTCCCGTCACGATTTGCTTGCGTTAAGAATTGCCGAGAAAACGCGCCCCTCGTCAGCGCTTCTCCGGCATAAAAACATACCGGCCCTCGCCGCGGCTCGAGGATTTGAGGGTGCCCTTGACGGTCTGCCTGGCGCCGCCGCGGAGTAACACGATTTCGACGTCTTTGTTGACGCGTGCCAGGGCCTCGCGCAGATCCTTGCTGGTTGCGGTCTTCGTGCCGTTCACACTCACCAGCACATCGTTTTCCTTCAAGCCCATCTGTTTTCCCAGTCCGTCCGCAGCCACGGCCGTCACCTTGAGCCCCTGGTTCATCTCCGCCGTGCGGATGTTCAGCTGCGGGGGTGGAGCGCCCTGGACCGCAGCAGGCGACAACAGACCGCCCACGCTAACCAGAAGGACCATGCACCGCTTCATGACTTGCCCCCTTTTGCGACCAACTTGGTTCTCTATGTTAGTATACGCTAATTAAGCGCTTGCTTGCGCGGATAAACAGCAGCTTGTCAATTATTCGCCTCCGGCTCTGCCTTCCACCAGTCGATGAGTTGCTTGATCTTTTTCTGAAATTCGGGCGCCTTGTGGATTGCTTCCTGGAGCTGTCTGCGCTCGTCGTCGGTCAGGTGCCACGACAGGGCCGCCTGGTAGGGGAACTCAAACGTTACGACTGTAAAGGATCGTTTGACGTGGGGCGGGGCCAGGCGAGGATCGTAGTCGCGGTTGAATTTGTTGCGCAGGAACTGCGACAGCAGTTCGAGCTGCCCGTCATTACGGAACGAGGATGAGCCTTCGCGGCCTTTATTCAACCCTTCCAGCGGTGACAGGAATTCCTCCAGCGCGCGCGACGCCCCCGTCGAGCTGTCCGGATCGACGCGGCGCAGGGTGCGCTGCTCGTCGCTGATGCCATCGCGGATCTGGATCAGCACCACCTTGGAGGCGTGCTGCTCGATCCAGGACCAGTGGACGCCGCTGAACAACCAGGCGGCAGACAAGGTTACGCCATAGTTGTCGTAATAGCCGGCATCCACCACGCGCCGCCGCGGCATGGTCGGCAAGGAGACCGCCGGGCTGAAGAACGGGAACGAGGCGCTCATGCGCACGGCCGTGCTCAACTTGAATGCCCCTCGGGCCTCGGGAAATAGGCGGAACAGCTCCCAGGCATCGAGCGAGTAGTTCTCCGAAGGATGCAAGAGCGGCTCGACCGCGGCTTCCCCCGTGAGCAGGTTGCCGTCATTGCTAAGCGCATAGCGCAGGTCCAGGTTACTGATGATGAGCCGGCGGCCGTCCTCGATCATCATCGGCGTGAATGCCAGGGCCGGCCGCCAACCCGCCTTTTCGCCGTCGTGCAGGTCCTGGAACGTTTTGTCCAGGGCGCCGTCCAGGTTCCTGGACCAGGCCTCCTCCAGGGCGTGGCCGCGATCGTAGCGGCTGGACCAGGGCGAGAACAGGCTCGGCAAATCACCGAAGGCATACTGACGCATGACCGGCGTCAGGCAGTCGAGCGTGAGCTTATCGAACTGCTGCTGCATCTGGTCGATGCGCGCCTGGCCATGCAGGCGCTGCTCCGGCGGCTCAAGCGCCGCCGCATAGTAGGCAGCCCCCAGCATTCCCCCCGAAGCTCCCGTGAGCACGCGCACATGCGAGGGAAAATCAGGGACCGCCGTGCTCGCCAATTCCTTTTCCAGCTCCTGGAGCACGGTGAACGTCCAGGCCGCGGCGCGCAAGCCGCCGCCGCTGGCGGCAATCAGGACCACCGGCCTCTTCGGCGCCGCGCGCAGGAAATCGATGTCATCAATCCACAGCGGTCCGGGGCCGGTCGTTCCGGGCCGGCCTGTTTTCTGCTCGGGGCGCAACACCGCGAGTACCTCGGAGCGCAGCAGTCGGCCGGGCACAACCTGGTTCTTCTCCAGGCGGCTCCACTGCTCTTGTAATGCCTGCGTTCGCTGCGCCAGGGCGGCCTTGGCTTGTGTTAACGCCTGGCGAACTTTTGCCAGCTCGTCGCGCTGCGCGGGGTCTGACTGCAATTGCTCCTGCTGGTTTAGCAGAAGCTCGTGCTCGGCCCGAGCGGTCAGGTAAGCGCGCAAGGCCAGGTCGAAGGCTTGTTGCCGATGGCCGTCTTCTTTCACAGCAGCGGGCACATTGTGTAGCCCTTCTTCGGAGTAGGCCAGGCCCGGGCTGAAACGAAACTTGTAAGGTTGCACGCCGGCCAGGATAGCCAGGAACAGGAGCACGCCCAGGGCCACCGGCAGGGCATGGCGGATCACCAGCTTGAACATCCCGTACAGGACCAGCGACACGAACAGCAAGAAGCACGCGACCGGCACGGGAGACGCCAGGGTGGGCACCGCGCACACCACCACGAACACCAGGACGCCGGCCACCGCTGCCCACAGCCCCAGCTTGCGATTATGCACTTCCTCTGGACCAGGGGCGACCGGACCGCGAAAGAATTGCCGAGCCCGCGCAACGAAATTGGTCGTTGCCTGAGGCAGGCAAAAGTACAAAAGCGCGGGCACAATAAACAGGGCACCGCCCAGGGCCAGCAGTGCGAACGGCCAGTTATGCCGGCTTAGTGTCCAGGTGACGCCTGCGTAGGCCAGGCCCGCGTTGGTCAACACGATCCAGGCGAAGCCGGCCACGCTGCCGGACCTGGCTGCGGCCACGTTGAGAAGAAAGACAATGGCTAGCACGGCAACGCGGATCCAGCCGGAGACGCGGTCCAGGTCCTGCCAGGTGAAAGCGGCCGCTGCCGCCCAAAGGGCCAGACTGCACAGGAAGAAAGCGAACACTGATTCGCGCGGTCGACCGCCGGTATGATTCCGCTCAGTGGATAGCTCCGCTTGTTTGCTCGGCGGTTCCTTGTCCGCCGGCAAGGTCCGCTTGTCCTGTGGCCGCCCGCTCAGCGCTCTCAGGATGCCGGCCGCAAGCAGCGCCGTGACGGCCGCACCGCCGGGCAAATAGAGCCAGTGGCCGATTCCTTCAGCGGCAGGCAGGCCGGGTACTTTGCCGCCACCGTCGAGGATGTTCGCCAGTTGCGCCACCGCGAAGCGGATGAAAGCGAGCAAGCCCACCGTGGTCAGGAAGCATGCCGTGATCCGCCAGGCGTATCCATAGAAGGTAAGCTCCGCCTCCCCACGCTGGTCGTTGAGCCACAGCAGGTAGCCGATGAAGAGCACCTCCACCCAGATCAGAGCCAGGGAGCCGCCGACGGCCGCCTGCATGCGCCCATCGTCATGCCAAACCAGCTCGTTTACGCCGAACGATTCGCCGAGCCGCCAGCACACGAGGGCGACCAGGAAGAGCAGGGTAAGCGGCAGAGGCAAGTAATAACAGAAGCCTGTCCAGAAATGGCGGGCATACCAGGCCCAGGTCTGGTCCAGGAAGCCGGCTGTCTTTGAGGCGGGCGCTCGTATGGACGGTTGTACGGTCGCGGTCTTTAGTTCGGACATGATCGCACCTTGCTTCGCGAGGGCGGAGGAACTGCGCTCCACGGACGCTGTAGGTGCACCAGACAACCTCGCGCGGCAGTCTTTTTCGGCTGCGACAGGTGAACGAGTCGAAAGCGATCGAGGTTGTGGGCACACGGCAGCGCCGAGGGCGGCGCCTTGGGGATCAACCTCCGACTAACAAGCAGTAGAATCCACCGGCAGACGTGAGTCAAGGACCAAGTCGACAATAGGAACTGGCCATCGAGCAGAACCTGGAAGCCCGCTCATTTTAACGTTTCGATCAGCTCGGCTACCACGGTATCGCATGCCTCCTCGGCCGCGTGGTTGGCCAGGTTTGTCGCGGCCAGATAGCCGCTGTTACGGTTAGGCGCCAGCCAGATGACGGCGAACCAGAAACCATTGGTGCCCGCATGCATCAACACCTTGCCGCCGGCCCAGTCGCGCTCGTCCACGAGCCAGCCGTAGGCATAATCGTCTCCAGGAAGCGGCGTGTGCAACTTGCGGAAGGTCTCCGCCTTCAGAAGTTTCGCCTCGCCCCTTTCCCCCTGCAGGTGCAGCACCGCATAGCGGGCCCAGTCGCCGAGCGAGCAATGCACCGTGCCGGCCGGGGCGATGACTGCCGGGTTGTCCGCATCCGGCCCCGGAGGCAGAGGCCGCCAGGTGAACCCGTCGAGCAGATGACCCCACGGCTCGTCCATCTTCTCTGCATGACCGGGAGGGCCGAAGCCGGCGGTCGTCATGCCGAGCGGCTCGAACAACAGCTCCCGCATCAGGTCTTCCCACGGCCGGCCGGTCGCCTGTTCGCACATGGCTCCAACCACGGCATAGCCGTCGTTGGAGTACTGGTGTTTGGCCCCCGGAGCAGCAGTCGGGGCTTGCTGCAGCACGATTTCCACCAGCGCATGCCGTTGTTCTTTCAAGGGACCGGTCAGGCTCAGGATTTTTGGCCAAACGACCGCGTCCGGCTGGCGGTCCTCCGGCAAACCCGAGCGATGATTGAGGAGTTGCTCGAGAGTCACGGCACGGTACTCCGGACGGATTTTGTCCGCCAACTCTGGGAAGCTCTCGGCGATGGTCGTGTTCCATTTCAGCTTGCCCTGCTCAATGAGAATGGCGCAGAGCGTCGCGGTCATGGATTTGGTGCACGAGCCGATGTGAAAGCGGTCGTTCAGACCGACACGCTCGGCGTGCCCGGCGCGCCTGGCGCCGACTGCACCGAGAGCAGTGATCTTGCCATTCCGAACCGCCGCCGCCGCGAGAGCCGGCAGTTTATGCTCGCGGCGGATCGGCTCCAGGACAGCGTTGAGATTCCTCGCGTCGCCTGAGTCGGCTTCTGGCGGCGTGGCCGGTTCTTTTGCCAGAGCTGCCGCTGGGTCCTCCAGCAGGTGAAAGTAAAAGCTATTCAACAGATACAGGAGCACCACCAGTGCAACACCCGCGGCCACGAGTAACAGGATTATTTTGAACAACCTGCGAAGCCCTTTACGAACGCCCACGATGGTCCTCTCTGGATTCTGCCGTCGCTTAGACGGTAACCTCTTTCCGTTCGGTTTCAGACTCGCAGAACCGGCGCTCATGTCCCGACGGGAACGCTTCGGTTTCATGTCGAGCACGCCAGCGCCGATACAGACGTTGGCTTAGCCAGAATCCTGTGAATCCGAGACCTGCCGACACAAAGGCTACGCTGCCCAGTAAGACCAGCGACCAGGTACGCGAAGGGTACTTTCAACTACCCTTGCTGCCACGCGCTGTAGTTCGGCATCTGGTTCAACGTCACTCGCCATCACGGAGCCTCCTCACTAGGATACGTGCCCTTCGATATAGCCGTTTTGGAACAAAGAACAAAGAGAATGCCGCGGCCAGGGCAGGCAGTTCCGGAATTGATCGATTACATCGGTCACGCACGACGCGCTGCGAGCGCCGCCAAGAAGCCAACACCGATGCCGGCGCCGAGGGCGATGAACATCGCCGACACCGGGTAGCGACGGATTACGGCGGCGATTTCTTCCCCGGCCGCGCCCGCTTTCGCCATCGC
>DASZFN010001128.1:0-5783 GCA_035939715.1 Gemmataceae bacterium
AGCTCCGGGGCCGCATCCGGTGCTGAACGGAATGAATTCCGTTCTACAATGTTTTGTTGAAGAACTCATCCGAAGCCACAATTATGGCAAGCACTTGCTCATCGCGTGCGCCGGCCGAGAGCATGTTGACGAGCGCGTTCAGTCCGGCCTGATCGGCATTGCGCTCCAGATACTGCAAATAGAAGCCCGCCACCAGATTTTGCCTGTACTCGGTGGTGTTCAAGATTGCGGCCGCGACCTGGCCGGTCGTCGTTCCCGTGGCCAGGGCGTGGTCCCAGGCGGCGCGGCCGGCGTCATCGGGAGCGCGGTTCAGGAAGTCGCCATAAATGGCATTCAGGAACCCGTCGTTGGTGCCGCCGCCGCGATTCACGAAGTACTCGCGCGACCCGGCCAGCGCGGCCTTGACCTGCTCCACCGTGCCGCCCGCCCCCAGAAGATTGACGAAGCCGGTCAACCCGGTCTGATCCGCCGGCCGATGCAAGAGAGTTTGATATAGCTCTTGCACGACCACCGCGTGATACTCCTGGTTGGATTCGACCATCAGGATTACCTGATTGCGGCTGGTGCCCTGATTCAGAAGGGCAGTCCAGGTTGCCAGACCCGAGGCATCCACCGGCCGCTTGAGCAGGTCGTGATACATTTCCGAGACGAAGCGCTGGTTGGGAGTCCCGCGCGATCCGTCCGGCAGCAGCGTTTCGAGGACGGAAAGCTGCCGCGCATTGGAGACGCCGCCGCTCGGCGGCGGATTCTGAACCGTAACGGCCAGGGCTCCCTCATCCGCGGTAAGCGCGGCGGGCAGCGCGGCGCTTAATTGCGTGCTGCTGACAAAGGTTGTGGCCTGCGGTGCGCCGTTGACGAAAACCACCGAAGTGCCAACGAAATTGGTTCCCGTCACCGTGAGCGTGAGAGGGCCCACGCCTTCCGTGGTCAAGGCGGGGCTAAGACTGGTGATGCTGGGCAGAGGCGTCGGCAGCTGAACGGCGGCTGAGAATTCCGAGGTATTGCCGCTCGGGTCGGTGGCCGTGGCCGTGACGAGTTGTCCCAGCGCCAGATTGACGGTAGGGGTAAAGGCGATGGTAGCCTTGCCGGTGAAGTCGGTGAGCACGTTGGTGGAACCGATGAAAGTTTGGCCCTCCGGAATGCCCCCGGCCGGATCCGGGTTGCTGAGGAAAAACTCGATGCGGAAGTTGGTGTTGGGCGAGACAGCCTGCGTGAACGTGCCGTTGATGCGGAAGCCGCTCTTGGTCAGGGTGATCGAGGTCAGCACGGGAAAATTTTGGAAATTGTTCGGATCGCTGGGATCGCCGTGCGGGGCCGGCATGCCGCTGCGGTTCTTGCCGGAATCGTTGGGCGTGACGCCGTCGTCTCGGGGGTAGACGAACTGGTTGGTGAGATCGATGCCGATCAGCGTGGTAGGGTCGCTCCGGCCGTTGGCGTAGATGGAATTGCCTTCAATGGCATTGCCGCTGTTCTGCACCTGCACGAAATTGTTCTGGCCCGGATTACTGAAAATGGCGACGCCGGCGGCGCCATTGAAGGCCACCACGTTGCCCGGGCTGGCGCCGGCGGAGGCGATGCCGCCGATCAGGTTCTGGGATACCGGCGGCTCCTGAATCTGGCCGGGGCCCAGGGGCGGCGGCAGGCTGCCGTCGTTGCGCAGCACAATACCGTGCAGCAGGTTGCCGACATTCGTGACGCCGTCAGCGCCAAGGCCGGAGAAATTGCCCTGAATGACGTTGTTCTGAGCGCCGTTGTCCAGCTCGATGCCGTCCAGGTTGTAGCCGATGACGTTGCCGGCGCCGGGGCTGCTGCCGCCAATGGTGTTGACGACGCCGCCGCTGATCTCGATGCCGGAACGAAAGTTGCCGGCGACGGTGCCGGCAGCGCTGCCGGCGGGCCGAACGCCCACGGAACCGGTGCCGGCGGCATTGACGCCGACGAAGTTGCCCTGCACCAGGTTGCTGGTGGGGGCGTTGGCGCTGCCGACAATATGGATACCGTCGAGGCTATTGCCGGAGACCACATTGCGCGCATCCACGGTCGTTCCCCCAATGGTGTTGTTGGAGGCGCTGTCGATGCGGACGCCGTCCAGGCCGTTGGGTTCGGCGACGGTGCCGGCCGGATTGGTGCCGACGAAGTTGCCGGCAACGGTATTGTGGCTGCTCTTGACGAGGATGCCGTTGGCGCTGAAGCGGTTGATGGCCAGGCCCTGGACGGTGATGCCGCCGCCGGTGCCTAACGTGAGTCCGTTGGCATTGGGCCCGGCACTGGCGCCGCTGAGTTCGATGAGGATGTTGGCATTGTCGCTGTTGGCTACGGTGTTGGCGCTCGCGCCTGCTTCGGTGTAGCCGTCCAGCAACACGGGGCGCGTGAGCGCCGGCAAAGCGCCGTTGCCGGAGCCACCCACATTGATCGTCTGGACAGTGGGGCCGCCCCCCGGCTGGGGAATATTGAAAGCAAGCTTGTCGTTGATGCCGAACGTGCCCGGACTCTGAGCGCTGATGTCAGGATCGCCCAACGTGCTGCCGGCGTTGATCGCGGTGATTGCCTCACGGAGCGAGACCGAGCCGTCATTCGGCGTGAGATCGTCCGCCGTGGTGGTCACGGTGACAACGGCGGGCGCCCAACGGTTTTCCAAAACTTCGAGGGCGGGCCGGTAAGCTTGGGAAAGCTTGCCGCTGCCTTTGAAGCGCTTGGTCCGGCCGTGGTTTTTGCGAACGCCACGCCACCACAAGAACAACATATTTCGCCTCCTTGACTGCTGATCGGGAACAGGGCTGCCGCTGCAGGCGGCATCATGGGTGAGATACTGAACGGCGGCCCGCGGCAGGGAGCTATCCTTTCAGCGCGCGGGACATAGCGGCTCATCGCGCCACGCGGAGCACATCGATCATGTCAGTTCTGATGGGAAGCGGAGCCAGCGGTTGCTCTTGGCTACATATTCTGCTCTTCCGGAGTCCGGAAGACAAGCCAATTTTTTGGCCGAATCGCAGCCTGTTGAAAAAGGTGTCTGGAACCTTGCGGGTCGAATAATCCCCGGGTTTTCGCACGCCTTGAAGGTTCCAGACACCTTTTTCAACAGGCCTGGCTTCTACGATTTGAGTTTTGCCGCAAACTGCTTGCGGAATTTGGCGACCTTGGGTGAGACGACGGCCATGCAGTAAGGCTGACCGGGATTATTGCGAAAATATTCCTGATGATAGTCCTCGGCACGGTAGAACGCCGGCGCCGGCGCGACTTCCGTAACGATTGGCTTGTCCCAGATCCCGGCGGCGTTGAGTTCCTGGATGCGTTCCAGGGCGCTGCGCTGCTGTTGGGGGGAGTGGTAAAAAATCGCCGAGCGGTATTGCGTGCCGACGTCCGCCCCCTGGCGATTGAGCGTGGTCGGATCGTGTGTGGCAAAGAAGATATCGAGAATTTCGCGATAAGAAACGACAGCCGGATCAAAGGTAATTTGCACCACCTCGGCATGCCCGGTCGTGCCGGTGCAGACCTGTCGGTAGGTTGGGTCGGCCGCCGATCCGCCCGCGTAGCCGGACTCGACACGTTGCACGCCGCGGAGTTGCTCAATGACCGCCTCGAGGCACCAGAAACAGCCGCCTGCCAAGGTGGCGACTTCGCTCGACGGGGCCGCTGAACTGGCCATGATCATCTTCTCCCGGTTCGTGAGATCCAGAGGGCGTTAGCAGCTCGTCAAAAGCGTGCCTTCTCGGAATATTCACCGTTTTCTTCCCGGCTCCTACATGCTATAATACTAGACTTCCCAAGATGTGCCGGGTCGCCACCGGAAGTCGCGGGAAGAAGCGTTCCCGCCGGAAGCATGTCTCTCCCTTTCCCTGAGCGATTTGGAGAAGGCTCCGAATGCTGGGGAAAAGTTGAGTTATCGGTTAGCAGTCGCGACTCGTTGAGCCGGAGGCCGCTCCCGGCGGTCGCTGTATTGTCTTTTTTGGAGGTGCCCATCGCCAGGCCAACGGCCGGCGAAGGTCAAGTATCATGCTCGACAAAGTACGAAACATCGGCATCATCGCGCACGTGGACGCTGGGAAAACCACGACGACGGAGCGCATCCTGTACTTCGGCGGCTCCAAGCACAAGGCCGGCGACGTCGATGAGGGCAATACCACCACCGACTTTGACCCGCTCGAAAAGGCCAAGGGCATCACCATCAACAGCGCGGCCGTGACGCTCGAGTGGAACGATACGCGCATCACGCTGATCGACACGCCCGGACACGTCGACTTCACGGCCGAGGTGGAGCGCAGCCTGCGCGTGCTGGACGGCGCGGTGGGCGTTTTCTGCGCCGTGGGCGGCGTCGAAGTGCAAAGCGAGACGGTCTGGCACCAGGCCAATAAGCATAAAGTGCCGCGCATCGCCTTCGTCAACAAACTCGACCGCATGGGCGCCGACTTCTACGGCTGTGTCGAGCAGATGAAGACGAAGTTCGGCATCGTGCCGGCCATCTGCACCATCCCGGCCGGGCAGAGCAGCGAATTCAAAGGCGTCATTGATCTGGTGCGCATGAAGTTCTGGGCCCAGGATCCTAACGACGCGACGCACATGAAATACCAGTGGGAAGAAATTCCCGCGACATTCAAGAGTCAGGCTGCGGAGTACCGCGAGCTGCTGCTCGACGCCGCCTCGCATGCCTGTGACGAACTGCTCGAAGCGATTCTGGAAGGCAAGACGATCTCCGAGGAGATGCTGCGCAAGGCGCTGCGGGCCGGTACGCTGTCCGGCAAGCTGCTGCCGGTGCACTGCGGCTCGTCCAAGGAATATCACGGCGTCCGCCTGCTGCTGGACGCGGTCGTGGATTATTTGCCTTCCCCCGCCGAGCGGCCGCCGGTCACGGGCTTCGTGCCCAAGACCAAGGAGAAGGCCGAGCGCAAGCCCGAGCCCAGCGAGCCATTTTCTGCGCTGGCGTTCAAGACCGTCAGCGAAAAGCACGGCGACCTGGTGTTCCTGCGCATTTACTCCGGCGAACTACACCCCGGCGACACGGTCACGAACAGCACCGTGAAGCGCGCGGAGCGCATCAGTCATGTGTACAGGCTCTTCGGCGACCGCCGCGATCGACTCGAGATCGCGGGACCAGGGGATATTGTCGCCGTTGTTGGCTTGAAACAGACGACCACGGGGAACACGCTGTCCGCGCAGGACAGTCCGGTTTCGCTGGAAGAAATTCGCTTCCCGGAACCGGTGATTTCGCAGGCCTTGATCCCGGCCAAAAACGTGGACGAGACCAAGCTGGCCGACGCCCTGGGCAAGATGGTCCGCGACGATCCGACGCTGCGCAGCCGCACCGACGCCGAGACGAACCAGCTCATCCTCAGCGGCATGGGCGAGCTTCATCTCGAAGTCGCGGTGCACAAGCTGCAGCGGGATCACGGTGTCGAAGTCTCCGTCGGCAAGCCCATGGTGGCCTACCGGCAGACGCTCGCCAGGCCGGTCGAGATCGAGACGCGCTACATCAAGCAGTCGGGCGGCCGCGGCAAGTACGCCGTCATCAAGATGCGTTTCGAGCCACTGTCGAAGGAGCGCGTTGAGGAGTGGACGACGTACCAGGAGGAGCAAGGCGAGAAGCCGGAGCCGAACAGCATTTACTTCGTCGACGAGATCTTCGGCGGCGCCGTGCCGACCGAGTATATCCCGGCGGTCGAGGCGGGCTTCCGCCTGGCGACTGCCAAGGGCGCCAAGTACAACTTCCCGTGCGTGGATATCCAGGCGACGCTCTTCGACGGCAAGTCGCACGAAGTGGACAGCTCCCAGGACGCCTTCAAGCTGGC
>DASZFN010001129.1:0-4153 GCA_035939715.1 Gemmataceae bacterium
CAATCCTGCGGCGCACAGCGTCCCGGTGCAGCCCGTGCCGCACACGGCCGAAGAGTGGTTCGAGATGGGCTGTGCACATGAGGACAGCGGCCGTTTGCCGGAAGCAGCCCAGGCCTATCGCCAGGCGCTGGCCGCCGGCGGCCCAGACAAAGAAACTGTCTTCAACCTGGCCAACGTTCTTTACGCATCCGGCCGCAAGGAACAAGCCGTGGAGCGCTATCGCCAGGCCGTCGAGATAGACCACACATTTGTCGCCGCCTGGAACAACCTTGGCAATGTGTTAACAGAGCTGGGAGAACGGGAAGAGGCGGAGGCAGCCTTCGAGAAAGCGCTGGAAATCGATCCGGCCAACGGCGATGCTCATTACAATCTCGCCGAGCTGCTCGACCAAACGAATCGACGGGAGCGGGCGCGCGAACACTTTCGCAGGTATCTGGAGCACGATTCCATGAGCGCGTGGGCGGCACACGCCAGAAGCCGGCTGCGCAGTCTGCCCGGTTAGTTTAGCGTGTCTCTGTCTCGATGCTTACGCGCACGCGCTGGCCCAGGCGCGGCAGGTCCTGACCGGCATCGAGCGCAATCAGGCACTCGACGGTGCGAACGTCCTGGAGCTGATAGGGCTCGCGGACGACGTTGCGGCGCTGCGTGTACCAGTCGGCCACGCGGAGCACGCGGCCGCGCCAGGTGAGTCCCGAGGGCGCGTCGTCCTGCACCAGCGCGGCCTGGCCGGCTTTCACGGCGCCGGCGAATTCCTGATCCACCTCGGCGCGGACCAGGCGCCGGCCATGGGCGGCAAAGAGTACGGCGGCCTGGTTCGGCTGCCGGGGCAGGATGTCGCCCGGACCCACGAGCAGACGCAGCACCGTGCCCGCCTCAGGCGCCTTCAGGCTGCATTCGTCCAGGGCATGCAGGGCCTGCTCGAGCCGGACTCGGGCCAATTGCACGTCGAGTTCCGCCTGGCGCACGTCCATGGCCGGGTCGTTCAGTTGCGCTTCGGTAAGCTTGGCGCATTCGGCCCGTTCGCCTGCTTCCAGCTGTTGCACCTCATTCTGGGCGGCAGCCAGCTCTTCCGCGCCGAGTTGTTGCAGGGCCGACAATTTCTGTTTCCGGGCCAGCAACGATCGGGCTGCTGCCAGGCGCTGGCCGGCGGCGGCGATAGCTTGCCGTTGCTGCTCGAGCCGGGCGCGTTGCTGGTCGGGGACCTTGCGAGCACGGCTCAATTGGCTTTGCGCCTTTTCCAGGGCCACGCGCGCCTCGGCAACCTGGAGCCGGGCCACCGCGTCGTCAAGGCGCAGCAGGACCGCTCCGGCGGCGACCCTGTCATTTTCATGAGCCAGCAATTCCGCAACCCGGCCGGGCTGAAGCACGGACAAGGCCGTGATGCCATGCTCCAGGTCCACGTCGCCCAGACAGATTACGCCCTCGGATTTTGACACCCCCTGGGCGGCGCGGCCGTCGGAAGGCTCCTTGTCCGCCGCCGCCGAGGAATGCTGAAACGCGGCCATGCTCACGGCGAAGCCTAACACCAGGGCAACACCCAGCATCAGGAACAGGCGCGGTATTCGCAAGTTAGCTCTCATAGCATTTTCCCCCACGGCACCGATGACATAGTTTCAAGAGGCCCGCAACTTTCCGTCTTCCAGGTGCAGGACGCGATCCGCGAACGGCATGATCCGTGGATCGTGCGCCACCGCCAGGACCGTGGTGCCGCGCTCGTGGGCCGCGGCGCGCAGCAAGGCGATCACCTGTTCCCCGTGCTGCCAGTCGAGAGCGCTGGTGGGCTCGTCGGCGAAGCAGAAGGCGGGCTCCTTGACGAGAGCCCGGCCAATGACGACGCGTTGTTTCTCGCCGCCGGAAAGCTGGTCGGGGTAGGCGTGCAGGCGGCGGGACAGACCGAGCAAGCTGAGGATCTCGCCGGCACGCCGCCGGGCTTGCCGGGCCGGCATGCCCTCTCCCCAGCGCAGGATGATCTCTACCTGCTGACGCGCCGTCAGCATCGGAAAGAGGTTGTAGCCCTGGAAAATGAAACCAAAATGGCGCAGCCGAAACTGCTCCTGCGCCACCGGCGCCATCTGCCACAGGTCTTGTCCCAGCACCACGACCTCGCCGCAATCCGGCCGCAACAGGCCTGAGAGGGCCGCCAGCAACGTGGATTTGCCGCTGCCTGACGGCCCCATGAGCAGCACGAATTCGCCGCGGCACAGATGCAGGGAAACGTCGCGCAGGGCCGTCGTGGTCGTCTCTCCTTCACCGAAGATGCGCGTCAGGTTCCGCCCCTGCAAGGTCAGATTGGCCGGCGGCATCCGGCTGCGCTGCCCTGCGCCCCGTGGCCGCTCCCGTCGAGTTGTTTCCAGCATCAATTCCGCATACGCCATGCTGTTTCGCCTCCAGGAAAGATCGGGCACACTTAACGCAGCAACTCCGCCGGTTCGATATTGCGCTGGGCGCGTAAGGCCGCCAGCGTCGACAGGAAGGCCATGACAATCGTGATCGCCGCCCCCCCCGCCAGCAAGGTCGGCGTCAATAACACCTTGATGGCAAGGGCATCGGCGATGCGCACCATGCCGAAGGCGCCGACAATCGCCAGGGCGATGCCGGCGCAGCCGACCCAGAAGGAGCCGCCCAGGACGGCGAGCGTCATGCGCCAACGGGGAATTCCCAGCGAGCGCAGTACCGCATATTCACGGCGGTACGACGCCGTCGCGCCGTACAGGATCTGGCTCGTAATCACGGTGCCCACCAGCAAGCCGAGTGCCGCCGTCCAGGCCGTGGCGGTCCCCGCCTGAGTCTTGGTCAGCCAGTACCAGCGCGTGCTGAGCGAGAACTGGTCGCGCGTGAAGACCGCCATGTGATACTGCTCGCGCAGGCGCCGGGCCAGGCCGGCGGCATCCAGGGCGGAGCGGCAGCTCACCAGCAGGAAACTGACTTCGTCGCGGCGAATGCCCTGGCACAACATGCGCGCGGTTTGCAGC
Organism: Gemmataceae bacterium; assembly: GCA_035939715.1. GTDB lineage: Bacteria > Planctomycetota > Planctomycetia > Gemmatales > Gemmataceae > DASZFN01. The sequence continues at coordinate 2,973 of DASZFN010001129.1, forward strand.
GAGCAGAACAGGTAAGCCGCACCCAGGCCCTTGACTCCCTGCACCCGCCCCACCAGGCGGACGCGGCGGCCGAAGGCCTCGGCGATGTCCGGGCTTCCCGGCCGGCCAAACGAGCCCAGATCGGTCTCATCGGCGACAAACGTGCCCGGCTCGGTCAGGCGCTGGCGCAATTCCGGCGTCAATTGCGAAACGGCCCCCAGCGCGTCGCCGTCCAGGCGCGAGCCGATGAGCATACACGTCTCCGATTGCCCATCCGGCTTGTTCAGCGTCAGGAAGGTCATGAGCAGCGTCTCCGTGCGGACCACCTCGGGCTGGGTGGCCACGCGTTCCAGCCATTTCTCCGGGAAGGGACGGCTGACATCGACGCTGCGCACGGCCGGGTGCGCCACCCAGATATCGGCCGCGGCGTAGTCGACGGGAATCGATTTCAGGGAAAAAAAACCGAGCAACAGCCCAGCCTGCAAAATGATCAGCAGCGCGCTGAATGCCACCACGAGGACGGCAGGCAGGAAGCGCTGGCGTTGATGCCAGAGGGCACGCGGCGAGTGAATCATGGCGGATGTCCTTGCTTTCCGAGCGGTCGCACAATTTCGGCTTGTGACGGGGACAAGCGTGCCGCCTCAGTCTCCATAAAAGAGCCGGAATGCCGCGTCGGAGACGGAGGCGAGATGATAAGGGGACGTCAGGTGTGACCTGAATTCAGCGTCACGGCGTGTCCCCGGATTTTCCAAAGAAGGCTAGGTCAAGGCAGGTAGCCTGTCAAACGAAAGGCCGGCTGCGCAGCCTGGGTGCTCCGCACGCTGTCGGACTTTTATTGCCGCCCTGAGAATATTGACACACCGAGCAGATAAATTGCCTTAGAGCGTTCGGAAAAAAAGGGGACAGTTGTGGAGAATTCTCCTCAACGGGAAAGTGCAAAATGAGTTTGCCAGTTTGCCACTGAGTTTGCCACGGTTGGCAAACTCGATCCGAGACCCAGCTATATACGGGCGTAAGGACTTGCGTGGCGAAAAAACTGAGTTTGCTATGCAAGGGGCTGCCCGCCCCTTGAAATCCCCGCCCAGGGATGAGGAATTTCTCATTAATCCGTCCGCCAAGTCCCTTGGCGGTCTATGGCGGTCTTGGAGAATTTCCGAAAAAATCCGGCTGAGCCGGCAGGTTGCTCTTGAACGAAGCAGCAC
>DASZFN010001130.1:0-6394 GCA_035939715.1 Gemmataceae bacterium
CAGAGGGCATTGGCGGCGATTGCAGAGAAGGCAAGATCCAGGAGCCGTGTCGGCTGGCCGGAATATTGTCGGTGTGGTAGCGGATTTACCCGGTTCGTGGGAACATCTACCATGCCGGCAAGTCAGAGGTCAGAAGTCAGAGGGTCAGAGATCAGAAGTCAGACCAGAGAACTTCTGACCTCTGACTTCTGGCCAGGCAGTGGGAAACATACAAAAGACTCGGCACGCTTATTGCTCCCCCACGGCTTCGTTTGGGAGGCGTTCAGCGTCGCCGCCGGCAAGTTGAAAACTTGCCACTACAAAACCTTAGCGTTCGGGATAATCACCATGACGCCACCGCCACCTTCTGCTCCCCCTTCCGCAAATCCGACACCCGCGCCTCCCGCTTCAGCGCCCACGGAGCACTCATCCCTCATCCCTCATCCCTCATCCCTCCGAATATGGGTAGCCGTCCTGGCCGTCCTGGTCCTGATCGTGGTGGCGTATTTCGGCATTCACTGGTTCAGGTACCGTCTCTCCCACTCGATCACCGATGACGCCTTTGTCGAGGCCCACATCGTCAACATCGCGCCGCAGACGGTGTCGGGGCGCCTCGTCCGCGTCCTGGTCGAGGAGAACGACCGGGTGGAGCAGGGCCAGGTGCTGGCGGAGATCGACCCGGTCCCTTACCGCGACCAGGTCAACATTGCCCACAGCAAGGTAGACACGGCACAGGCGGAACTGCGCCGGCAAGAGGCGGCGCTCGCCCGGCTCCGGCTGGAGGTGCCCATTCAGATCGAGATCGCGCGCCGCACGCTCGCGGCCGCTCAGGCCGACCAGGCCCGGGCCCAGGACGCGCAAAAGCTCACCGAGGACGAGGTTGAGAAGGGAATCGAAGAGGCTCAGGCCGGGCTCGAAGCCGCCAAGGCCGACCTGGTCCTGGCGCAGCAGGAATACACGCGTTTCACCAACCTGCAAAAGGAGGAGGCCGTACCGCTGCGGCGCGCCCAGGAAGTGACGCAGGCCCGCGACACGGCCCAGGCGCGTCGCAACCTGGCAGTGGCCAAGCTCGCCAGGGCGCAGGCCGACCGAACGCGCATCGAGGTCGCCAAACGGACGCTGGAGGCGGCGCAGAAGACGAGCCAGAAGGCCAACAAGGGCGTCGATCTGGCCCAAACCGGCTATGACCAGATCCGCGAGGTTGAACTACTGACCGCCGTTAAGAAGGAGGATGTCGAGGATGCACGCCGGGCCCTGACCGCGGCCGAGGACAACTTGAGTTTCACACAGATCCGCGCTCCCTTTCCCGGCGTAGTGGTCAAGCGCTACCGCCATCTGGGCGATTTCGAGTCCCCCGGTGTAGCCATCCTGAGCATGTACAATCCCGACCTGATCTACGTAACGGCCAATCTGGAAGAGACGCGCCTGCGCGGCGTCGCCCCGGGCAATCCGGTGGAATTGCAAGTGGATGCCTTCGCCGAGCCATTCCGCGGCCGAGTCGTCTGGATCGACAAATCCACCGGGGCGCAGTTCGCCCTGATGCCGCGCAACGTCGTGTCGGGTGAGTTCACCAAGGTCGTGCAGCGTGTGCCGGTGCGGATCCAGATTGAAAAGGATGAGCGCTGGGAGCAGCTCCGGGCCGGCCTGTCGGTCACGGCAGCCATCGCGCACGGAGCGGGCGATCCGGCATGGGCCAAACAAGCAGCACGGGACATGGCCGAGCTGGAGACGCGTTACAATCGATGATCCTGTCACTGGCACTCGGCCTGGCGATGTATGTTTTGACGTTAGCCGTCCAGATGGCGCCGGTGGTGATTTTCATCCATATCGCCACCAGCAAGCACCCGCGTAGCTTGATGCGGCCAGCGTACGGAGCGAACTTCGTCCTGCTCCAATTGGTGGCGGCGCTCTTGCTGCTCGCCCATCTGGTGAACATTGGGCTCTGGGCTCTGCTCTTTTGTCTGTGCGGCGAGTTCGCGGGCTTTGAAGCGGCCTATTACCACTCCGCTGTGAATTATTCCTCCCTTGGCTATGGTGATATCGTGATGTCAACGCGTTGGCGTTTGCTGGGACCATTGGAAACGATTGACGGAATCGTGATGTTTGGCGTCTCAACGGCCCTGATTTTTGCGCTCCTGATGCGTATGATCGAACGCCGAATCAAAGCGAAGGGCCAGGAAATGGATTGGCTGAGCCAGCCTTCGGGGGACCGAAAATGACCACCGCCGAGGCGCGTGCCATGCTTTCGCGGCCCCTTGAGGCCGCGTCGCCTGGCCAGCCAAGCCAGGGCCGCGAAAGCATGCCACCCGTCACAGTGCCGCTGGTGCCGCTCGAGCGCCGGCACTGGCTGGCGGCCCTGGCGATGCTCGTGGTGCTGTTCGCGCCCTACCAGACCCTCGTGCAGACCGTCATCACCGATGACGCCGTCCGCAAGGGCGTCCAGGCCGACGACTACGACATGACCTGGGTGCAGGTCGCCTACGGCGTCGGCGTTCTGTACGGACTGTTCACGGCGCTGTGGTTGTCATTCCGGATCGGTGCGCGCTACACGATCGCCCTGGGGCTGTTGGGATTCGCCGTGGGCAACGTGCTGTGCGGGGCGGCGGGCGGCTTGCTAGGCCTGGCCCTGGGCCGGTTCGTCGATGGCTTCGGCAAGATGATGGTGATGGGGCTCGCCCGGACCACGCTCTACAAGCAGTTTGACCGGCTGCTGCTCGTGGCCATCGGCTTCTACGGCGTCTTCGCCTACGCGACGCGCAACTCGACTCCGCTGCTCATGGCAGCGCTCGATGTGGGGTTGTCGTGGCGCTGGATGTACTGGGTTTACGTGCCGGTAGCGCTCCTGGCATTGGGGCTGGTGTGGCGCTACTTCCGCCCCGACCGCCCGCCTCGACCCATGCGCCTGCCCATCGACTGGCTGGCCGTCACGCTCTTCACGGCCTGGGTGGTGGCGATCACCTTCGCCTTCAGCTGGTATCGCAAATGGGGCGGCTGGACGTCGAACGCCTTCGCAGGCACGGTAATCCTCTGCGTCGCTCTGCCCGTAATCCTGGCGGTCTGGCTCGGGTCAGGCTACAGCCCCGACGAGCATCTGAAGCGGCTGCTGCGCACCCGCGTCTTCATCCTGGCCATGACGACCCGCGGGCTGATGCTGCTGAACCTGGTCGCCGTGCTGACCATCGTGGGCATGTATGCCACCGAGCTGCGCGGCTACCCCCGGATCACGGCCGGCTGGCTGATGGTGCCAACCACGCTGACGATGGCGTCGACCACGCTGCTCACGACCTGGTTCCATCGCCGCGCTCTGCGGCACGTCTGGATGGTCGTTGGCATGGTAGGGACCGCGGCCTGCGTGTGGTGGCTGTCGTCGCTGGACAACTTCACCCCAAAGGAGCACGTGGCCTTGATCCTGGCCTGCTGGGGGGCGTTCCTCGGCCTGATCCCGCCTGCCTTCCTGACCGACGAGATCGAGGGACTGAACCCCAAAGACTTCCTCTACGCCGGGGCCCTGGCGGTCGTGGGCCTGGTCGTGCCGATCATCACCGTGCCGACGGCGACAGGAACCGTGATCAAGGCCTGGTCGGATCGCGCGCTGGACACCTATCGCCTCAACCTCAGCACCAACCGTCCGGCCGTTTCGGAAGCCGCGGCCCGCGTCGCCGACTACTACGAGCAGCGCGGCCTGAGCGGGCCTCCTCTCCAGCAAGAGACCGGGAGAGTCCTGGGCACGTTCGCCACGGTCGAGAGCGTCGCCTTCGGGTTCCGCCTGGGCCTGCGCGTCCTGAGCCTGACGACACTGGCTCTCGGGCTGGTTGTCGCGCCCCTGCTGTGGCAGGCGGCCAAGGGACTGCGCGCGCCACCTGGCGCCGGTTACAGGTAAGGCGCGCCGCCCGCTTCCCGAATGCCGGGCACCCGGCTCGGTCGGGCAAGCTGGGACCCGTTTACGCAGCAACTCCGACTGCACGGACCTCGTCATTAGCCGGGCTTAGGCAGGATGTCGCTGCGCACGTTCAGCAACATTGCTAGCGCAAAAGACCACTGTCGATCAGCGCCTCGCGAAGCGCGACAGCGGCTGGGTCGTTGATTTGCAGGACCGCAATGGTTGCTCTGCCGATGCGAGTCAACCCGACAAGGATTGGGCCGTTAAAACGAAAGTGCCGTTTCCATTTGTGTCGGCGCGGATGAAATAAAGGTGAAAGCTTCTTCGAAACGGGATCAATGCCGGCGAGATTCGGTCCCTTATAGCGGTTGCAATAAAAACAGGTGAGAGCGAGATTACTTGCACGCGTTAAGCCCCCGTGGCAAGTGGCGATGATGTGATCCACTTCGAAAGTGAGATGACTATACTCTTGTGGCAGGAGGCAATATTCGCAAGCGTTACTGGCCCGGTCCCAAACCAGTTGCAAAAGGTCATCGTCCATGCTTTACCGCTTCAGGGACTTTCAATAGTTTCGCAGCCTTGGCGGAAAGCAAGTCGAGAAAGCGACCGATTCGAACGTAGCTGTCTAGTTCCCGCTCTTCATCCTCCGACAGCCTGCCCTGCTGGTTCTTGACGGCCAGCTTGTGCATCTTTCTCTTATCCTCTTCGGAAAAATTCAGGTCGAGCAAGGCTCTTGCGGCCTCCGGCGGCAGAGTGAGCTTGCTCGTCTGGATTACTCTGGAAAGGATGGCTGCTTCGCTGCTCGTCGGTGTCTGGGTCTTTGGCATTGCCGCCCTCATTCGATTTTTCTCGATCTGTTGGTCTCGACCAGATCAGCCTTCTCCAGAGCTTTCTTCTGATCGGCATTCACGATCAGCGTTCGCTCGTGTCGAGTTTGAAACGCGCCCCCACGCTCCAGGAGCAGGCCAATGGCACTGCCGTACTTGCCGGGTTTGATTTTTACCGCTGCGGGCATAGCTGTTTCCCTTTTGCGTGCCTTCGGCCAACGCGCTTTCAACATAACACCGCCCTGGAAGGAATTCCAGGCACACGGATCACACGGCGTGGCGGCTCACCGGCAGGCCAGCGCTTACGAGAATCGGGGGCTGAAAAATCGGCTCACCGATCACGGCGCCATGTTTGAAGACGGCGTAACACCCATCGCGTACTCCAAGCGAACCAGAGCGATGAGGTAATCGTGAATCGAATTGAGGTGGGCTTGCTGGGCGCGGGTCAGAGTGCTCTCGGCGTCGGTGATCTCGGCAGCCGTGGCGTCCCCTTGCCTGGCGCGGGCGTGGACCAGACGATAATTCTCCTCCGCCTGGGTCACCGCCGGACGGGAACGGGCGATCGCCAGCCGGGCGGTGACTAATACGCGATACGCTTCGGTGACCTGGAAGGCGATGGTATCCGCGATGGACTCCGCCTGGGCGATGGCCGTCCGGATCTTCGAGTCGGACACGCGCAGCTCGGCCACCCGTTTACCGCCTTCAAAAAGGCCCCATTCGAGTTTGATGAAACCCAAAGCCAGGTCGGCGTGGCCTCTCGGGGCCGACTGCTGAAAGTCGATCAGGGAGCCCTCGGCCACGATGCGCGGGGCAAAGTCGGCCTTGGCCACGCGCCGGCCTTCGTCCGCCACCTCAATAGATTGACGGGCTACCTGGAACTCGCGGCGCAGGCCGACCGCGCTCTGCAAGCACTCGGTCAGCGATTGCGTGAAAGCTGGAATGTCCGAGCTTTCCGCGATAGCGGTCGGTGCATTGACGTTCAAGCCGATGGCGAGATTCAGGGCGGCGCTGGCCACCGCTTCGGCGCCCTCTGCGGCATCCAGCAGGCGTTGGCTCTCGGCCAGCTGGACTTCGGCACGCAGCACTTTCTCCTTTTCCAACACGCCTCCCCTGGCTAGCTTTCTGGCCACGTCAAGGTCGTCTTCCGAGCGGCGGACGGCGTCGCGGGCCGTCTTCTTCAAGGCCCGTGTACGCAGCACCTGGTAGTACGCCACCGCCACCTCATTGGCTACCGTTTGGTAAGCCCGCTCGGTCTGCAGTTGAGCGATGTCGGCGGCGAGGCCGGCCTGGCGATACCGGCCCAGCCGCCGGCCGAAGTCACAGATGAGCCACTGTAACTTCAGGTCGGCCAGCTCATAGCCCGTGTCGATGTTTAGACCGATGGGGATTGCTCCCAGGGAAGGAAGAAACGTGAAGCCGGGCAGCGGCCCGAGCGGCAAGCCCTGGCCGCCGACCTTTAGATCGAAGCCGCCAACCGAATAGCCGGCCACCGCCACAGGCAGAAATGGCGCGAAGGCGATGTCCTCCGCGCGCCGGGCTTGCTCGACGCTCTCCAGGTAGACGCGCAGCCGCGGCTGTTGCCGGAATGCTATATCGATCGCCTGGGCAAGCGTAAGAGTCTGGCCAGGTTCAACGGTGACCTCACGCGCTTGAGCCGGTTCCGGCAAAGTGACGACCTGGGGCCCGGCATCGTTGGCTGGTTTCGGTT
>DASZFN010001131.1:0-6276 GCA_035939715.1 Gemmataceae bacterium
GACCTGCAATTGCCTTGGGAGTGGGGCGCTGCCAGATGTGAGGCCCGGCGTTTCCGGGGCCGGCGCGGCGGCCTGGCTTGCCAGCCCAGCACGCAATTGCTCCTGAAGCGGGGCGCCGGCAGGGGTGAGCGACGCTGTCGTTGCCGACGCCACCTGGGCCAGCGCTGCCGCCGGTGTCGTCGATAAGAATAGTTTGAGCGATAGTAGTTCGGTCAACAGCCTCCGATCTTCCAAGGGTTCTAGATTCAACCGGAGCCGATGAAGCCTAGACATGGTGCAAACTCCTTTCGAACAGGCCTCCTATTGATCTGCCCGCCCGTAGTCCCGCCCCTCCATTACGGAAGAGTCCGAGCGGTTGGCATTATGATAAGCAGTCACTAGTGCGTTGTCCACCACCCGGCCATACCCATCTTTCCCGACGGCTTCGACGAACACTTATTCCGGCACGCCTGGCGATCCCTGGTAATCTGACCATGACGGCCCGATCCAGGAAGAATGAGTAAGACGATAGCCTTCTCGTCGTCGCGGCCCTGCTGCTCGACACCGCCTTTTGAGAACCGGCATGAAAAATGGAGGTAGAAAAGCCTTTTTGGCCTTACCCCGAAAGCGTTAGACAGCAGGGTGCTGGACAGTGTTTGCAACGCCTTCGGCGCAAAAGATGTGATTTTCTACACGACCGCCCGGATCCTTCTTGCAGCTCTTTTTTCAAGAAGTTTCCTGGCATCCTGACAAACTTTTTGTCTTTAGGGCAGCACGATGGCAGGCACTTCCTGCAGCGACTTGTCTGCTTGACACGGCACGGATCTGAAAGCGTCGGCTTTTTCCCGCGGCTGGTGCCACTCCGTCAAGGGCGCGGCCGCAGGCTCTTTCCTGGCCGCAGGGGCGTCCCAGCCATCGTTCACCACAGGAACCAACGGCCTGTCGGCTTCCTCGTCCAGCCTCAGCGGGGGAAGAATCAAAACCCTGGAATTGCTGCCCGAACCGGTGGCATCGCAGGAATCGGCATTCCAGGCCGCCTGGTTGCTCGGGAGCTCTGCCGCAACATTGGCGCTCAGCGGGGCGGACGCAGGCTGGGTTGCCGTCATCGAAACCTGTTGAATGCCTTCGTCGGGGGGCACCGGCGCGTCGGCCGGAGAGGTGTTCGGGCGCGACCAGTGGAAGATCCGCGCGGCCACGACGTAGCGGCGCGTCCCCGCCTGGGAACCGGGCCCGCTGGTAATGGGCCCGCTTTCCAGAATGGTCAGGGTCTCGCCCCTGTCGAGCGTCTGCACCTTGTAGGCGGTAGGGCCGCCGAAAGGCTGCCACGACTGGAGGACCCTGCACTGATGGCTCGGCTGGCCGGTCTCCTGCACGGTGACGATGCGTTCGGCAGCCGTGGCCGGAGCCGTACCCGCAGCCGGATCGGTATAGCCGGCCGGGGGTTGTTGGGTCCAGCCGAAACCGGCCCAGGCTAGAGTTACTGCGAGTGTGTGTTTCCAGATTGCACGGGCCATTGCACCGGCCTCCTTATGCGCGCAGGCCGACGCCTTGCGGGGAAAGCTTATAGAGGCTCCTTTTCCTTAGTTATCGGCTCGCAGGAGACGCTGCATTAAGTCTGAGTTTGCCGGCTGGCTGAGCTAGGCGGGTTTTGCTTCGGCGTGGATGTGCTCGACATGGTTGACAAGGCCAAGGGAGAACGACTCCCAGCGTTCAAAGGGTCCCTCCGGACTCTTCTGGTGATAGAAGATGCCGACCTCCATACCCACCGCGATAAAGTCTGGATGCTTCACGTCATAAGTGCGGCCGTTGTTCATCACAATGCGGAACGGCCGAAACGGGTTGGCTCGTTTGTACTCCAGTAAGGTCATGTCCATGATCGGTTCCTCTGCATACTGGACACTTACGTGCAGTATAGAAACTATCCGGCACCCTGGTCAACTACCAGAGTCAGGCAGAGTGCCCGCCTGGGTTGGCTTCGGGAGCGGGCTGTGCAACCGAGCTGCCGGTCCCTGTGGCCGGAGCCGGCTCGGGCCTGGCACCGCGATCATGGCGATGAAGATGGGCAAGCCCACAGCCACGTTTGGCCAGGAGCAGATGTTCAACTTCGTGGAGATCGAACCCTATCACGAATGAAGTTCTCGTGAAAATCGCAGAAATTGTCTACAATTCGGCTCCGCGGCAAGTCACCAGCCCGGCCAATTCGGCGAACAAGGCGGTTGCAGCCGCGCGGCGGCCTGCGATAATAGGCTGGCGTTATCCGTCCCCCCTACAGAAAATGTTGCGCCAGAGTGTCTCTGCCCGGGCCGGCTCTGCGTCTTTATCCTTAGGTACCGGTGATGACTCGCAAAGAGGCGCAGCGGCGGCCGTTGGAGCAGTATCGTGAGTACCTTCACCTGCTCGCGCGGCTGCAGGTCGACGTGCGCCTCCAGGGCAAGCTCGACCCGTCGGATGTCGTGCAAGAAACGCTGCTCAAAGCCCACCAGGCCCTGGACCAGTTTCATGGCGAAAGCGACGCCCAAATGGCCGCCTGGTTGCGTGCCATTCTGACGAACACCCTGACCGATGCCCTGCGCCGCTTCCAGGCCGGCGCCAGGAAGGTGGAGCAAGAGCGTTCGCTGCAAGCGGCCCTGGAGGAGTCCTCCTCCCGCCTGGAGGCCTGGCTGGCAGCCGAGCGCTCATCGCCTGTCGAGCAGGCGATCCGACAGGAGCAACTGCTCGACCTGGCCCAGGCACTCGCGCAATTGCCCCAAGACCAGCGCCGGGCTGTGGAGTTGCGCTATCTGAAGGGCTGCACCGTCGGGGAAGTGGCGAGCCAGATGGAGCGCACCAAGGATGCCGTCGCCAAGCTGCTCTTGCGCGGCCTTGCCTGCCTGCGCAGTCTGCTCGATGCCCGGTCGGAGGGATGACCGATGCTTGCCGAGTCCATTGGCGCGTCTGATCGCGAGCAACGGCTGAGCGCCGTCGTGCTTTCCTGCCTGGAGGCTCTCGACCGCGGCAGGACTCTGGATCGCCAGGAATTGCTTGCCCGCTACCCCGAGTTTGCCGCTGATTGGGCAAGTTCCTGGAAGATCACGTGCAGGTGGACCGGCGTGCCGCGCCCTTGCGCGTCGTGGGCCAGCATCTCGCCATGGCTGGATGGGACGCCGCTGCGGCGATCGCCGCCGGGACGCCGCTCGGCGACTTTCGCCTTCTCCGCCAGGTAGGCCGCGGCGGCATGGGCGTCGTCTACGAGGCCGAACAGATGTCGCTGGGCCGCCGCGTGGCGCTGAAGGTGCTGCCGTTCGCGGCGACGATGGACCCGCGCCATCTGCACCGCTTCCAGAACGAAGCCCGCGCCGCGGCGAGCTTGGAGCATCCGCATATCGTGCCCGTCTATGGCGTCGGCTGCGAGCGCGGCGTTCATTACTACGCGATGAAATTCATCGACGGACGATCGCTCGCGGACATGATCGCAGCTCCGCGCCAATCTGCCGAGCCGCGACCGACTTCAGAGCCGCGACCGTTAGAGAGCGGTAGCGCCCCACCGCTCCCTGACGGTCGCAGCTCGGACAGCACGTCGCCTGTAGCCGCGGCGCGGACCGAGCGCGCCCCGCGCGATGCGGCAGCGTTGCGCCAGATCGCCGAGTGGGGCATTCAGGCGGCCGAAGCACTCGAACACGCGCACGGCGTCGGCATCGTCCACCGCGACATCAAGCCGGCCAATCTGATGATCGACGGCCACGGCGCGCTGTGGATCACCGATTTCGGCCTGGCGCGCACCGTCGCCGATGCCGGGCTAACCATGACCGGCGACGTATTGGGGACCCTGCGCTACATGAGTCCTGAGCAGGCGCTTGCGAAGCATGGGCTGGTCGATCATCGGACCGATGTCTACTCGCTGGGCGTGACACTGTACGAACTGCTGACGGGGACGCCGGCTATCAAGGGCACGGACCGCGAAGAAATCCTGCGCCGGCTTACGCTGGAAGATTCGCGGCCGCCGCGTTTGTTCGACACGAGCATTCCGCACGATCTGGAAACCATCGTGCTCAAGGCAATGTCCAGGACTCCGTCGGAGCGCTATTCTGCGGCGTGGGAGCTGGCCGATGACCTTCGGCGATTTAAAATGCACGAACCTATCCGGGCGAAGCGCCCAAACATTTTGCAGAGAGCTCGAAAATGGGCCATACGCCACAAGCCTGCGGTTGTCGCAGCGGCATTGGCCTTGGGCCTTGCGCTGTTGGGAATGGCGATCGGCAATTATTTGTTATGGCAAAAGGAATCCGAGACTTGGGCCGCCTTGAAACAGGTGGAGGAACAGCGAAGCGCGGCGCTGGCCAATGAAGCGAAAGCCAATAATATGCGACGCCAGGCCGAATTCGACCTGGACGAGACCCTTAATGTCATGCGGGACCTTCTCAGCGTAATGGATAAGAAGGCTCTCGCCGAATTGCCGGGGATTGACACGGTCCGGCGAGAATTGGCTGCTTACATCCTGCGCCATTACCAGCTTTGCCTTGACGAGCAAAGTTCGGACGCGGATATCCGCCATCGCACGGCACGGGCATACCTAGCAATAGGCATCCTTTACGGCATGCAGCGCCAGCCTCACCTGGCACGGGATGCGCTTGTCAAGTCTGTGGCCCTTAGCGAGGAACTGACACGCGAGTTCCCGGTACACGCGCGGTATTGGCGTCATCAGGCTGTCAACCGTTTTTACCTGGCAGAACATTTCGCTGGGCAGGGTTTGAAGTCCCAGGCGAAGGAAGAGTACCACAGAGCAATGGAGGCGTTCGAGAGGGCCGCCCAATGGGCTCCCGATGATGGTTTGGTTGTGGGTCACCTGGCATGGGAACTCGCAATAAGTGAGGACCCCACGATCCGCGATCCGGCCCGGGCAGTCGTGCTCGCGCGGCGAGCAGTCAAGTTGGCTCCAGACCGCGAGATGCTTTGGATCACGCTTGGTACTGCCTGTTATCGCGCGGGCCGCTGGGGCGAGGCCGTCACGGCCCTCGAAAAGGGACTTGCCCTGGCTCCCACGAGGACGACTCTTGGCAATGACAAAGCTGCGACCTGGTTTTTTCTGGCCATGGCCTACTGCCGGCTTGGCCAAGATCAGAAGGCGCGCTGGTGGTTCGAGAAAGCGGCGCAGTGGATGGACGAGAACCTACCGCAGGATGCAGGACTTCGCCGACTACGCCCCGAAGCGGCGGAGTTGCTGAGAATCCAGGTTTCTCCAGTCGTTCCGAGCAAGTCCGTTATGAACCCACCAGAGCGGCCAGGGCCGCCTGATCCTGAGTTTCCGGATTGAACGTGGTTAGCCCTTCCGCTTGGGCTGCACGAAGGAGGCGCTGGTCCGAGGCGACCAGAACGACGTCGTCGTCGGCATGGCGTAACCTCCGGGCGATGGCCAGCGCCGATTTGAGGGTCAGGGCATCCGTGGAGTTGATCGAATGAGCGACAATGAGCGGCAACGATGTAGCGACAAGTCGAGTTGTGATAGAAGCCCTAGTGACGGCCGCCCAGCGGACGATTTCGGCGTTGAAGTTAGCCACGGCTTGGTCGAAGTTCGCAATCGAGAGCGTCCCCGCGTTGCGCCTTCGGACGAGGACCGACAGGATTTCACCCGCCCCGATATTCAGGAAATGGATTCTGCTCGGAGGTACGTTATTGAGTATCGTATTAACCAGTGCATAGCCCTTTTCGGGAATATAGCGCTTGGTCAGCGCGCTTGCGTCCATGTAAAACGAATTGGCCACGCTTATTCCTCGCGCATTTCAATAATGCCCCTGCTGAATTCGTTGGACTCGGGGTCGAAACCCTCGGCGAGCATTCGCTCCTGCAGTTTCTCGGCACCGATCGGCTTGCCTTTGATGCCGAGTTGCTTGAGGAGTTTCTTAAACCCGGCGGCCAAAATTGGCTGGTCTTTCCGGCCCTGGCGCAAGATTTCTTCGGCCAGCTCCAGGTCCTCGCGCTCGACCTCGGACATCGGTTCGCTTCGCTTCGACGGTCGTTTACCGCGCCGCTTTTTTCCAGGATTGGATCGTGTGGCCATCGTTTTCTCCCTTGGTGGATGTGAATTAAGCTACCAAACGGCTCCATTTCGGGACAGTTAGGGAGGCGGGGATCGAAAGAGAATTCGGCCGGTGAGGTCGTATGCCGCCAAGCACAGCCCTCACCGGCCTGGACACGCCCTGGCGCTCGGTCTGCGCGCCAAGGGTATTGTCCTACCCATTGTATCGCAGGCCGCTTCGTGATTGGAGACCCGGATCATGCTCACGACCCCGACGAATCGCGGCCGAAAAACCCTTCGCGCTC
>DASZFN010001132.1:0-13987 GCA_035939715.1 Gemmataceae bacterium
CGAAATCGATGACGTTGATTCGGGCATTTACGTGCGCGGCAGCTCCAAGAGCCAGGTTAATATCTGGATGTGGCCAATCGGCTCGGGCGAGGTGTACGGGTATCGGATGGACAAGAAGATGCCTCCCGAGGTGCGTGCCGCCGTCACTCCCAGGAAACGCATGGACAAGCCGCGGGGAGAATGGAATACCTTCGAAATCACCATGAAAGGGGACCGCCTGTGGGTCAAATTGAATGGCGAAGAGGTCATCAAGGACGCCCAGCTCCCCGGCGTGCCATCGTCGGGTCCCCTCGCGCTGCAACACCACGGCAGCTATGACAAGAAAACCGGCGAATGGACGGGGCCGCCGGCATTGGTGCAATTCCGCAACATCTATATCAAGGAGCTGAATTAAGAGGCTCTCGCAGAGTACGCAGAGAGCGCAGAGAAACCTCGACAGTTTCTTTTCTCTGCGCTCTCTGCGTGCTCTGCGAGAAACTTAAAACGTCATGCGCCGGCTGCGCAGCCAGGTTGCCAGGCGATCGGGGTAGTCGGTCGTGATGCCGTCCACTCCCCATTCCACCAGCCGAGCCCATTCTTCAGGTTCATTGACCGTCCACGGCACGACGCGAATGTCCTTGCCGTGGCATTGCAGGACCTGGAGTTGATCCAGAGATTCGTAATCCGGACAATAGACCTGAGCCTCCGCCCGCCGGGCCAGACGCGTCGGCGCTACCGGCGCCGTCTCGGCAATGAGGACGGCTGTCGTCAAACCCGGCTCCAGTTTGCGCACCGCGCGCACCGAACGGTGATCGAAACTCCGCACCTGCGTACGCCCGACCAGTTGAGCCTGGCGGACGATCTCCACCACGCGCTTCTCCAACAGGGCAGGGGAGTCGCCGTTGAAATTGTCGCCTATCGTTTCGGGGCGGAAGGGGATACGTTTCAACTCCAGATCAAAGCGCACCTGGTCTGCCTTGGCGCGCTGCTCATCGGTCTTGTCCGCCAGGCGACCGGGCCTGCCCGCATAAGCAGTAGCGAAGGCGAACAGATCGGCCAGCGTCGGAATCGCGTAAGGATCGAGCTCGTGTTCCTTGACAAAGAGCAGGGTCAGCGACGGAACGACCGTATCCTGGGTGGCAAAACGAAACGCGTCGGCATTGATGTCCGCGCGATACTGGCGCAGCTGCGCCAGCGTCAATGAGCGCACCAGCGGCCGGCTAAAGGGGTCGGGCGCCTGGCCTTTCGGCAGCAGCCGGCAAAGTTTTTCGCTGATCGCCGCATCGTGGAACAGCACGGGAACGTCGTCGCGCGTGAGATGCACATCGGTCTCGATCGACGTAACGCCGGCGTCGAGTGCGACCTCAAAACCGGCAAAGGTGTTTTCCGGCTTGAGACCGCGGGCGCCACGATGGCCTTGCAGATCGAAGCGTTTCATCGCGAAGAAAGGGGACTCTCCCCTTAAGGCGCAAGAAAAACCTCGCTGAACAACCATCCGGTCACCCAGCGAGGCCGGAACAGAGAAGAGGCCGTCCTGAAGAGCGGAGTTGCGTGCGAACCGCTCTTCTGGGAATGAATTGTCCCAAATCGTTGCCGGCTGTCAAGTATTTTCTCATTTTTTCGCCATTGGCGGTCTGTTACAATCATATCTGCATTCCCGAATAGCAACTAAGACCCGGGGGTCACTCGTCATTCGTCATTCGCAAATGACGAATGACCAATGACGAATGACCAGACGACCGCTGCGTATTAGCTTTTTTGAGGATCAGCAAACGACGGATCGTCGCCGCCGCGCATGGGCGGGAATGCAGGGGGGCACGTTTTCTAGTTGAGCGTCGCGGCGACGGCCGAGTATAATGACCCGTTGAGTGACTCGTTGCCCGCCCTCCCGTCTCTCGCGCTGCATTGGGGAAGTGGTTCATGGCAAGTGAAAGCGTAGAGAGTCTCTGCCACAAGGCGCGCCAGGCCGTTGCCCAGGGCAACCATGAAGACGCCCGGCAGCTTTATTTGCAGGCGCTGGGCCTCAAGGCGGATTCTCCGGACGTGCACTACGGCCTGGCCACCGTTTGCTTCCTGCTCAACGAACTGCCCAACGCCGCCTATCACTTCAAGGAAGTCACGCGGCTCGATCCCTTGCGGGCCGGCGCCTACATCAACCTGGGCGCCGTCTACAATCGCCTGGACCAGGTCGATGAGGCCATCCAGGTGTTGCGCCGCGGCATTCAACTCGATACCCATCGCGCGGAAGGCTACTACAACCTCGGCCTGGCTTATCGCCGTAAAAAACAAACCGACCTGGCCATTCAGGCTTATCATGAGGCGACGCGGCTCAATCCGCGCATGCCCGATGCGCATCTGAACCTGGCCAACGCCTATCTGGACAAGGGTCAGTACCCGCAAGCCGTATCGCATTACAAGCTGGCTCTGGAGATCCGGCCAAACTGGGAGAAGGCAGAGGGAGGCCTCGAGCAGGCCCAGGCGGCGTTGGCAGCCGCCCGGCAATCCTCGGCCGAGACCGCGCTCGCCGCTGCCGCCGGCGCCCAAAGGGAGAAATCCACGGACACCGCTCTGGCCGCGACGGCTGTCCTTGATCCGGAGCGCACGGTCGATCCGAACCTGCACGGCAACTTATTGAGCACCCTGCACCGCGCCACCATCGAGTCGGAAAACCACGGCCGCAGCTTCCTGCAAATCCTCGAGAAAGAAGTGGAGCCGGCCATCAAGGAGCTGTCGAGCTGCCTTCTCTATCCGGATAGTTCCGTCACGGAGCTGGACGATTGCGTGAAGAAATTCGAAGCCGCCATGCAAAGCGTGCGCAGTGCCCAGCGCAGTCTGCATAGCAGCATGGAGCAAGTCCGCCTGGCGGGTGAAAAGCTGATCAATAGCTAAGGTGCTGCATGAGGACGAATGTCGCCTTTCGCTCCGCGAAAGGAAGTTCTTTCGCGGAGCGAAAGACAACTATGGTGCAGAATTGAAGAGCGGCATCAGGGCCGAATCCCACGCCAGTCCAAGCAGCATTTCATAGCCGAATGACAGGGAGCCGTGCCCGTTCTCCTTCAGATTCACCGTCACGCTTATTCCGGCAAGACGAACCTTGCCGTGCATCTGGATGCCCTTCGGCCACCAATCGACTCGCTGCTCCTCCTCTTCTTCGCCTTCCGCTTTCGCGGCCTGCATCTCGGCCAGGCGGGCACGCGCCTGTTCTTCCCAGCGGCTGCCGGGGCATAGTTGCTGCGCCGCCTCGTACGACCGGCGGGCATTGTTGAAGTGCCCGGCAAGCCTTTCCTTCTCCGCCTCGTCATAGAGCTTTCGGGCCGCTTCGATCTTGCCCAGGTTGTCCAGCACGCTTGTGGCCACCGGCTCGGTGGTGGCCGGCGGCGTAGTCTCTCGCGCCCGCATGTATGGACATGTCGAAGGTCGTGAAGTGTTTGCTTGATCCTTAATCCGTTCCCAAATAGCTGAAATTGGGCCGAAAGTTTCCGACTGTTTGATCAACTCGGTCGTCGGCTTGGAGGCGGGCTCGCGTTCGACCGGTAATGCGGCGGTAATCTCAAGGACGAACAGGCCGGAATTACCTCCCAGGAGGCCAAAGAGGTGGTTCCAGCCTTCGCCCAATTCCTGAGCCGATGAGGTCTCTGAATCGGCGGCTCCTTGAGCGGCTGCCATGCCGGAGAAGACCCCCGTACCGGAGTCGATGCCCAACTCGAACACGATAGTGGCCGGCGGCTTCACGCCTTTCTCGTCGGGCTCTTTGCTATTTCCCGGCGCCGTATTTTCCACAACCGCCTCGGAATGAACTTCCTGCTGCGGCGCTTTTTCAAGACAGGCATCTTTTTGCTTGAACGGCAGGCCAGGCGGTTTGGCCAGCGTGGCTGAAACAGGCATGCCAGCCAACACGAGCAGGGCCGCCAAGAGCATAGCCCCGGCCGTACGCATTAACATGGGAACTCCCTCCGTATCCGATGTGCAACCGCCATGCAGACCCGGACGGCAAGGCGAATGCAGGCGGCTTTAAGACAATTTCGGCTTTGAGGGAAGAGCAATTGCCGGATGTGAGCGGAGAGGTTGTTCATTGGTCATTCGCGAATGACGAATGACCAATGACGCCACGCGTGATCATAGCTGCTGTACCTTTTCCCCTGACAGTTCATGGCTCAAAGGAGCAGAAACGGTATGGCCGTTTGGCTTGAGGAGGAGGTGTCGCGCCATGGCGGGCGGGACATTGATGAAAACGCGTTGCCGCCGCACTTCGCAGTCGCGAATGTAACAGCCGACGACCCGGCCGACGCGGGCCAGGTTACTCCGTTGCCGCTGGCCGACAAACGGCGACTTGAGCTGGCGAACCCACAGATACTCGAAGTAGCTAAGCGTCCCACCCGGCTTCAACAGCCGCTTGAAGACGCGGAATATCTCGCGCACCTGCTGCGCCGGAAAGTTATTCAAGGGCAGGCCGGAGATGATGTAATCGTAGACAGACTCTCCCGTCAGTTTCTCCACGGGAGAATTGATGAGCGTAACCTGATCCCGGCAACGCACGAAGGCCTCTTCGCTGTCGAAACGTTTCCGCAGGTGAGCGATAAACTGCTCGTTCAGCTCAACCAGATCAACGCGGTCGCCGGGCTGCAACTGCCGAACCAGCTGGGCGGTCACCGGGCCGGTGCCGGGACCGACCTCGAGAAGACGACAGGGTCCGGGCCGCTTTTTCATTTCGGAAACCAGGGCCCGCGCCAGGAAACGGCTGCTCGGCAGAACCGCGCCGATCTCATGAAAGTGCCGCCGGGATTCGCGAATGAACTTGCCGCAATCGGACCAGAAACGCATCGCGGTGTGCCTCGTCTTCGTGCCTGAAATTGATGTAGATCGGCGCTGCGCTTCAAGCATACCGGCTATTCGCCGGCTCGCAACGAATATTTCCTAAGCCGTAGCGCCAGCAAGGGCGAAAATTAGTGAACTGGATAGGAAAAGAGCCCGATAGGAACGGCAGCCTGAGCTTTCTCCGGCGGATCGATATGTAACGCTGCCGTGAGGATTGAAGCCGCCGCCTGCGGAGTAATCGGTTCCTTGCGAATGCCCGGGCGGACGTTGGCACCATAAATCAGTAACGGCACATGCGTGTCATAGAAGTGCGGCGTGCCGTGATTGGTGCCGTTGGCCAGGGGAAGGTGCAGCACGTAATAGGGTTTGAGGACGAAGCTCACGTCGCCGCAGCGCTCCGGATAAAACGATTTCTGCACTGCTTCGCCGAAGGGCGCTTCCGAAGGAAGACCCGCTAGCAACTGGCCGCGCGTATAGGCGGCGAGGATGCCCGGCTGTTGCTTGAGCCAGCCGGCCAGGGCGTTCTCGACCTCTGTCGGAGCCAGGCCGCGCTGGCGAAGCAGTCGGTGGTTCAGGAAAAACCACATCTCGGACCGGCCGTCGAACCAACGGTTGGGCGTATCTTGTTTGCCGAACTTTTCATCAAGATAGGTCCGGGCTCCCTTCTCAAGCGTATTCGGAAACAGCCGCCCGGCTTCGATACCCTTGCTGCGCGACACCTCCGGCAGCGGGCACACGCCATGATCGGCGGTCAGCGCCAGCACGTAGCGGCCCCGGCCGACCTGAGCATCCAGGTGGTTGAGCAGTTTCTCCATCAGCACATCGGAGCGCAGAGTCACGTCAAGCACTTCCTGCGAATCGGGTCCCCAGATGTGGCCGATCATGTCGTTACACGAAAAGCTCACGGAGAGAAAATCGACCGCCGTTCCCCGGCCGAGCTGTTCCGCGTCGATGGCGCGCAAGGCAAGGTCGAGCAAAAGGTCGTTGCCGTATGGCGTATTGCAGAGAGCCAGATAATACTTCGGGCCGGGACGTTTCAAGCCGCCACGCATGGGATGAGGAAACGTGGTGCCCTGGTCCCTGCCGCCGCCTTCGCCCGCCATGTCGTCGGGACCGGCGTAGTCATCATAATCCAGGCCAGGCGAAAATCTTTTCCACGACCAGCCGAACAAGGCATCCGCGGGACGCGCGCGGTTAAAGTCGGCGACCCAGGAGTGAAGCCGTTCCCGATAGTAAGTCGAGGTCACAAAAGCCCCGGTGTTCGTGTCAAACCAGTAGCACGCGTCCGGATGCCGGCCGGCCGGAAGCGCGGCCGAACGCTCCTTGATCGACAGGGAGACGACGCGGCCCTTGCCGTCGGTCGCCTTCTTGACCGCGTCGCCAATCGTCGGAGCGCACAGCAGCTCTGGAGAAACGTTGGTCTTCTCGATCTCGCCTGTGGCGGCGATGCGGACAGCGGGATACGGCTCCGGGGGAACGCGTGTGTAGCGGCCGGTAAAGGCGGCGCCGACTTTCTCGCCGGAGGCACGATCAAACCACTGATTGCCGACGATGCCGTGCTCGGCGGGGGAACAGCCGGTGGCCACCGAGGCATGGCCCGCGGCGGTCACTGTGTTCGCGTAGGGATAATGGCAATTGGTGAACCAGGCGCCGTCGGTCCACAACCGGCGAAACCCACCTCTACCATACAGCCCCTGCCAGCGCGTCAGGTAGTCGCCGCGCATTTGATCGAAGTACACCAGCACGATGAGCCGCGGCGGCCCGTTTACGGCCGGCTGCGCCCTCGGACCGGCAGAAAAAAGAAAAAGCGGTGACAAAACAGCGAGCGTGCACGCAAGAAGAAGCAAGGCGGCACGACAGCGCGAGCGCATGAGCAGGGGACCCCGTAAAGATCGGATAAGGCTCCCAGCAGCATGCGCCGATTCGGCACACCAGCCCGAAGCGCCAGCGAGGGCCTCACTATCGCTTCGGGCTGGGTGCAGCGCACGCCCCAGCGAGCCGGCAAGAAGTGAATCGTATAGCCCGTGGAGTCTGCGGACAAGTTAAGATTCGGATGCTTGGGCGCTGTGGCGAAGACAAATGTCGCCTTTCGCGGAGCGAAAGACGACTATCCCGCTAAGTTACTTCCTGGTCAGCTCGCGCACCTGTTCTTCGCTGAGGTGGTTCACCAGCCGGGCGCCCAGGTGAAAATCGCCGCCCGCTCGTGGCGTGGCATGACGGACGTGAGCGAGAAAGGTACGCGCGATATTGTCGGCGTTCGCCAGGCGCACGAGGAGATGCGACTCCGCCGGCAGCCAGCAAGCGGAGCTGATGCCGATGCCGTCCGTCGAGATGTCCACGACCTCGGCCAGCCAGCTACTGCCGACCAGGACGACATTGACCCAGCAGGGCAATTCGCGGTTCGGACGATAGCGCACAAACGCTCGACGATCGGGCACGGGGGATCTCGTTCTGGGGTTTTGGGAAACTGCCGAAAACCGTCTCTGAACTACAGGACCATAAGTGCCGGCAAAATAGAAGAGCGCGCAAAACCCTCTCGGTTAAGAAGAGTTCTTCCAGGATTCCGGTCGTAGCGATCAAGCCGAGCACGCGGCCGACATGTCCGAGATGAAGCGGATAACGAATATTTCACTACTGGTTACTGACTACTGACTGTCAGCGGCAGCCGCTGCATAGCCTGATAGGCAATCGCCGCGACCTGAGAAGCTGGCGTGTTCCAGAGGGTGGGGTTCATGAGTTCGAGGGAAACCCAGCCGCCATAACCAATTCGCTGAAGCTGTTGCAGAATCGCTCCCAGTTGAAAATCGCCGTCGCCCGGCAGCACGCGATCAGCATCGGTCGCTAATTCGCGCGGCACCCCGGCAAGGTCGCAGATCTGGACGAAAGCCAGATTGGCGGGCGTAAGCAGGGCCAGGTCCTCAAACTTGCTGGGCCCGGTGTAATAGTGGAACACGTCCAGAGTGACGCCGACATTCGGTTCGCGGCACTGCTCCACCAAGGCCACTGCCGTATCCAGACTGGAGCAGAAAGTCGCCTTACCGCGAAATTCCAGCGCCAGGCGTACGTCAGAGCCTGCCGCCCACTGGGCCGCCTGCCTAAGCGAGACCACCGCCCGGCCAAGGGAAGTCTCGTCCAGCGCATCGACAAAGTCGGCGACGACCAGAAGCGTCGGAATACCGAACTGCTGGCAGAGGTCGAGACGACGGCGGAAATCATCGAAATGAGCTTTGCGCTGCTCGCCCTGCGAGAGAAGCAACCCGCCTTGATACGAGGCGGCAGCCAGAGTCACGTTATGGTCGTGCAGAAGCCTTTGCGTGGCGGCAGGCGAATGGGTTTCTAGGTGCTTCTCCAGCTTGGTCAGCCAGACCTCCATGCCCTCAAAGCCGGCCCCGGCAAAGGCAACGACATCCTCGGCAAAAGATCCGGGCATGGTCGTCGCTTCGCTGATGCAAGGCTTCATGCCCTTATGCTATCAAGCGTCCTTTCGTAGGGCAGGTTTGCAACCTGCCGTTCGCCTGGTGGCAGGTTGCAAACCTGCCCTACGAGATCAGCCCTTGAGCACGGTCTCGACGCGCTCCAGGATTTGATCGATCTGCTGCGTGCTCTCAAAGCCGATCACCATGGCATCGACGCAGCCCAGGCCGAGCACGAAGCGCAAGGAGTTCATTTGCTCCTCGGGCGTTTTCAACGTGCCCTCGGCGAGGATCTTCATGCCGAGAATGCCCTTGCCTTGCTTGTGCATGTCCTGCAGGCAGGCGGCCACCTGCTCCGGGGTGCCGTCCATGCGCCCCTTGTTGCCGCCGATGGGATTGATGCGGGCCAGATCGACGTCGATCCAGTCACAATGGACGGCGGCCTGCAACGGCGGCAAGCCGTGACAGGAGACACCGATGGCGCGAACGTAGCCCTTCTGCTTGGCCCAGCTTAAGGTGTCCATGACGGGGCGGAAGTCACTCGGCCAGGACGACTTGACCATGCAGTGCATGAGCAGCGTGTCGAGGTAGTCGACACCAAGCTCCTCGCGCAGCCGTTGGATGTCCGCCTTGGCCATCTCGGCTGTGGTGGCGCGGGTCTTGGACTGGATGAAGAGCCGGTCGCGCGGCAAGCCCTTGAAGGCATCGCGCAGATAAATATGCGAGCCGTATTGATCGGCCGTGTCGAAGTAGGTGATGCCGCGTTCAAAGGCATAGCGCACCAGGCCGATGAATTTCTCATGGCCCAGCTTGACCTGGTTCGACGAGTGCCGCACGCCATTTGAGCCGGTGCCCATGCCGACGAGCGACAGCTTGAGCCCGGTGCGGCCCAGGGTGACCTGGTCGACGCCGCTCTTGAGATTGCGCTCGTTCCGGGCGGCGCCGGCCAGTTGCGTGCTCGCGGCCAGCGCTCCCACCGCCACGGCCGACTGACCCAGAAAGTCGCGACGCGAGAGCTGAGACATGATCGTTCTCCCTGTGGCTGAATCCTCGTACCCCCTGCCAGATTGCCGGAATTGTAACGCGCCCGTTTTGGACAAGCAATCTTCTCGTTCCCAGGCTCCGCCTGGGAAACGCAGTGCACCAGAGGCTCTGCCTCGCGAGGCGGAGCCTCGCACGCAGTGCGTGCCCAGGCAGAGCCTGGGCACGAGAGCATTGGCAGGTTTGTGCAACTTGGCCGGCGCGCTTATGATAGACCCACGTGCCAACTGGCAACGAGATGGAGACACAAAGCATGATCGACCTCAAAAACCTCAACCGCCGCCAGATGCTGCGCTTGAGCGCCGGCAGCCTGCTGGCCGCCGGCTTGTGGCCCGGCGCCCTCGCCGCGGAAGGGAAGGACCGCTCCGAAGAATTTCACTTTCTCGTGGTCAACGACGTCCACTACCTGGACAAGGGCTGCGGCGATTGGTTTGCGAAAGTGATTGCACAGATGAAGGAACACAAGGAGAAGACCGATTTCTGTCTCCTGGCGGGCGACCTCGCCGAACACGGGCGGCCCGGGCAGCTCTCCGCCATGCGCGAGCTTATCCAGACCCTGGACAGGCCGGTCCACGTGGTCGTCGGCAATCACGATTACCTGACGCAAGAAGATCGCCAGGCGTATGTAAAAAACTTTCCCGACCGGATCAACTACCACTTCGAGCACGGCGGCTGGCAATGGGTGGCGCTCGATACCACCGAGGGCCAGCTAACGCGCGGCACCACCATCAACCAGACCACCATGCAATGGGTGGACGACACCCTGCCGAAGCTGGACAAGAAGAAACCGCTGGTGCTCTTCACCCACTTTCCCCTCGGCCCGCTGGTGATCGGCCGGCCCAAGAACGCCAACGCGCTCCTCAACCGCTTCAAGGAATACAACCTGCAGGCCGTCTACTGCGGCCACTGGCACGGCTTCACCGAGCGCCGCGTGAAGGACACCACCCTGACGACCAACCGCTGCTGCTCCTTCCGCCGGCAAAACCACGACGGCACCAAGGAGAAGGGCTATTTCCTGTGCCATGCGAAGGACGGCAAAATCGAGCGTAGGTTTGTCGAGGTCAAGTTCTCCTGAGCCGTTTCAACTTTAGCCAAATCTCTCTTAGCCTTCAGTGGGAGCTTGCCCCATGGCCAACGCCGACACCGGCCCGACAGACGACGCCGACACAGATCCGTTGCCTGTCATGCCCGCCGAATGGCCCGGCCCGTTGACCGCGGAGCCTGTCACGCCTCGACGAATAGGCCGGCCCTTTCTCGCCTGGACTGTGATTTGTCTCTGCATAGGGATCGTGTTGTGGCCGCGTCTTTCTGGCCGGGCCGAGCAGCAAAAAGATGAGAGCATGGCGCTGATCACGGAGGAGATGCAAGCGAAGTATCTCGTCGGCGTCAGCGCCATGCTTGGCAAACAGGCAGGGCTCGCATCCCAGGCAAAGACATTAAACACCGGGCCCCTGGATCAGCGACTCCGCGCGATTGTCCTCATGGGAGAATTGAGCGGCCCCGCGGAAGCGCTGAAGGAGTTGAAAGAGCTTCGCGGCAAACTCACCCAGCATGGCATTCAGCCCACCCAGACGCAGGCCGCACTCCTGAAAATCTTGGAGAAGCTCTACAAGGATTATGCCGCAGACCGCTATGATGCGCCGTCCCTGACGCCACAGGATCGGGAGTTATTGCGAAGGGAGCTGGAGTGGACCGGAGAACTCGCCCTGACGCCGGCGGGCGGCAAGAACGCCCTGGCACGAGCAACAGTGCTGCGGCCGGCCTACCGCGTCGCAATCGTCTACTTCGCAGTTTTCGCCATCGGGGGGCTAGTCGCTGTCGTGGGACTGGCCGCACTCATTGTATTCCTCGTCTTCTTGTTTCAAGGAAAGCTCGACCGGGGCATCCACTGTGGCTCGTACCATGGCGCCGTCTACGCCGAGGCGTTCGCCCTTTGGATGGTGCTGTTCCTGGGTTTTTCTTTTATCGTCAGCATGCTGGCCAACAAGCTGGCGCTCGATGCCAATGCGCGATTTGTGGCCGCCCTGGTTGCGGAATGCTTTACGCTGGTGGCCCTCGGCTGGCCGGTCCTGCGCGGCATCCCCTGGAGCCAGGTTCGCTGGGAAACGGGTCTGACCCTGGGCAGACGTCCGGCCGTAGAACCTTTGGTAGGACTGGCCGGCAACGTCATGGCCCTTCCCTTGCTCGTCCTCGGCATTGCCGTCACGCTGTTCCTGATTGTTCTGCAGAATCGCCTGCACGCCAACGTCGCGGCCGGCGACAATTTCAGTCCGCCGGATTTGCCGGGCCATCCCATCGTCAAAGAACTCGCTCACGGCAATTGGCTCGAGTATCTCCAGGTATTCGTGCTGGCCTGCATCATTGCGCCCGTGATCGAGGAGACCATGTTCCGCGGCGTCCTTTATCGCCATCTGCGGGAAGCCACCTGCAACTTCGGCTTTGCCGGCAGCGTGCTCCTGAGCGCCCTGGTGGTGAGCTTCGTCTTCGCGGTCATACATCCGCAGGGGCCCATCGGCATGCCGCCCCTGATGGCGCTGGCATTCATGTTCAGTTTGCTGCGCGAGTGGCGCGGCACGCTCATCCCGGGAATGGTCGCGCACGGCGTGAACAATGGATTGGTTCTGCTCTTTTCCCTTACAGCCATGGGCAATTGACGTGCTTGGGCGGGATCAGGATACTGTTGTTAGAATCGGCTTTTCCGCGGCGACGTAATCCGCATAACTCATTTGCACCGAGATGGAATGGTCGCCGGCGTTGAAGTTGATGCTCGGATTCTCTGCCAGAGCCGGATCGCAATACGTCGGCAAGTTGAACAGGCTGCCGAACGGCGGGATGGAGCCGGGCTGGAGCCCGGTTAGCTCCACCACCTCCTCTTTATTGGCAAAGCGGATGGACTTCACGCCGAAGAAGTCGCGCGCCTTCTTGCTATCCAGCTTCCGGTCGGCGGGCAGCACGATCAAAACAAACTTCTCCCCTGCTCTGACAACGAGGGCTTTTGCGCCGCTCGCCAGACTGGTGCCGCGGATCGCCGCTGCTTGCTCGCTTGTGAAGACAGGCTCATGGCGCAGCACCGTGAAAGGCACGCCCTCCTTCTCCAGCCAGGTTTCAATTCGTTCGAAGACGGAAGTTGCCACTGTTATTCATTGAACTTGATGTTAACGGAGCTTCAGCCTTGGCGCCGCCGTGCGTCAGTTTATGGCGGAAACAATCCGAATAGCCCTTCCGCTTGTCGAACCAGTAGCCTTCGCCGGTGATTGAGGTCGAGGGTGGCCACGGTTGCCCGACCGATAGCCGTCAATCCAACAATGGAGTAACCTTGCCAGGCAAAATGTACAGACCATTGGTCGGCGCGAGGATTGAATAGCGGAGCAAGCGCGCCGGATTCTGGGTCACGAACTTTGACCCGATCGGATTTCCGCAAGTTACATCCTGGGCACGCCCAGGCCAGGTTTTCTAGCTTGGAACTGCCGCCCGCCGCACGCGGCACGACATGTTCGACGTGAAACGTTGCTCCCTGGAGGCTTTGGTGCATGCGGCAGTATTCGCAACGGCCCCCGGCCCGATCTTCTACCTGCCGGACGATTTCCTGCCACGAAATCATAGCGGTTTTCGACCGAGCAGGCGGAGAGCCTGCGCGCGGATTAGGGAGATGGTTTCGCTCAGTTCGACGAATGCTTCCAAGTCTTCTCGTTCCGCCGCGGTCAAAGCGCCCTCGTTATTCCGATCCATAAGGCCTTGCAAGCGCCGGTCGGCTTTTGCAGGCAGACGCAAATCGGCCACGGCTTCGATCATTTCCAACGGGGCTTGGATGACTGCGGGCATGTTCGCTCCCGGCATTTCGCGAAGTACTTTGCGGCTAAGATTGATCAACCAAGAATCATTGTAGCAGCGGGTGGGACCCTGTCACCTTTCATAACCAACGCCCAGGCATCTTGACCTGGACCCGGTCGCCTAAGAGTCGAGCCTACGATTTCGTCACCTTTCGAAGTCACGCTTCAGCTCAGTAGCGTGTCAGCCAGGTTGGCCAACTATATGCCGGAATTTCGTTGCTTCACCGGCTTTCCATAGGTATCTTGATTTAGCTTTCTGATTCCAGCATTTCAGGGGAGATTCCTCCATGATCGCTTTCTCTTGCCCGCATTGCGATGCCGAATTGGAAGTGCCCGACAGCCGGGCCGGCGCCACGGTGAAATGCCCGGAATGCGAGGAGCGCTTTACCGTGCCCGCGCGCGGCAAACGGGGGCCGGCGCCGCGCGAGCGCGAGCCGGAACGCCGCGCGCGGCCAGCGCCTGCAAGCCGCAGCGGCCGCAGGCCCGCGCGCTCCGAGCGCGAAGAGCGCTCCAAGCAGGGTATGGGCCTGATACTGGCCTGCGTTGGCGGGGCCGCCGTGCTCGGCGTGGGCATGATCATCGCAGTCGTCATGCTCCTGCGCGCCGGCAAGGAAGAACCGCGCGTGGAGCATCCCGTCATCGTCTCCCAGCCGTCTGCCCGCGTCAACCCGCCGCCCCAGCAGACGCCGCCGGCGGACGCCAAACCACCCGAGGTCAGGGGTCAGGAGCCGCTCGCCGGCGCCGAACTGCCGGGGAATGCCGACAGCGGCCAGACGGTTTACAAGCATCTGCTCAAATCGGCGGCCTGGATCGTCGTGGTGGTGGATCGTAACACCGCTCTCATGGGATCGGGATCGCTCATCGACCGCAAGAATCGCCTGCTCATTACCAACGCTCACGTGGTCGGCG
>DASZFN010001133.1:0-12912 GCA_035939715.1 Gemmataceae bacterium
GTCGGCGCCGGCGGCTTCGGCTGCGAGCCAGCCTCGGCCGCCAGTGTCGCGGGCGCGCGCAAGTTGCGCCAGGAGGGCATCATCGAGCCGGGCGAGCGGGTCGTTTGCATCTTGACCGGGCACCAGCTCAAGGACCCAACCGCCACGGTCGCCTATCATAGCGCCGATCAGAAGACCTTCGACGAAGTGCTCGGCAAGCGCGGCGTCCGCCGCGCCACCTATGCAAACCGGGCGGTGCAGGTGCCCAACGATCTCGACGAAATCATCAAGGCCATTGAGGTTTACTCCTGAGATGAAAACGGTCATCGGCGTCAACGGCGCCTGCGGGCGCATGGGACAACGCATTGTGCAACTGGCCCACGAGGCCAAGGACCTGACCATTGGCGCCGCACTGGATGCCGCGCAGCACCCCGATCAAGGCAAGGACGCGGGCGAAGTCGCCGGCATCGGCAAGCTCGGACTGCCCGTCACCGCCAAACTTTCGCTCGACACCCGCCTGGATGCGGTGATCGATTTCTCCACGCCGGCCGGGACGATGGCCGTGCTGCCGGTGTGCGTGCAACGGCGCATCCCGCTCATCGTCGCGACGACCGGGCACACGCCCGCCCAGGCTCAGGAAATCGAGACGGCCCAGCACGACACGGCCTTGCTCATGGCGCCGAACATGAGCCTCGCCGTCAATTTACTCATGAAGCTGGTTCGCGAGGCAGCGGAAATCTTGAATGGCAAGGACTTCGATGTGGAGATCCTGGAGCGGCATCACCGGTTCAAGAAGGATTCCCCCAGCGGCACCGCCCTGCGCTTTGCCCAAATTGTTCAACAAGCGATGGGGCAGACGCTGCTGGCCCACGGTCGCGAGGGCCTGGTCGGCCAGCGCCCCAGCAATGAGATTGGCGTCCACGCCATTCGCGTGGGCGACAACGTCGGCGAGCACACGATTATCTTCAGCACGCTGGGCGAAACGATTGAATTGACGCATCGCGCACACACGCGGGATTGTTATGTGCGCGGCGCATTGCTGGCGGCGAAGTACCTCGCCGGCAGGCCGCCCGGCAGGTACACGATGAATGACGTGTTGGGTTTGTGATTTGGCACATGGCAGAGCTGCCCCTATTACCGGCGACCGTCATCGGCAGCTGGTCGTTCCCCGGTTGGTACGCAAAGTTTTGCGCGGATGTGGCGTTGCATCCGGAGCAGTACGGTGCGGACGATCGGGAAGAAGCCCTGCGCGACGCGGTGCGCCTGGCCATTGACGATCAACGACGCGCCGGCGCGGACTTGATCACCGACGGCGAGATGCAACGTGTGGATTTCAACCTTGGCTTCTACGACCGGCTGACCGGGATCGAGCCGCTGCCGCCGGCGCGGCTGCTGGGTCCGCCGGCCCACGACCAGCGGCCGCGTTATCTTTGCGTGGCCGCGCTGGATGCGCCCGCGGGGCTGGGCCTGGTGGAGGAGTATCGCCGGCTTTGTGCCATCACGAGTGTGCCGGTCAAAGTGCCGGTGCCGGGTCCGTTCACGCTGGCGGGCTGTCTGCGCGGCGGCGATGTCTATACCAACCGCGACGGCATCGCCAACGCCCTCGCGCCAATCGTCAATCGCGAGATGAAAGCGCTCGTGAAAGAGGGGGTCAACTTCCTGCAACTCGATGAGCCGAGCTTTGCTTGCCATCCGGACGATCCGGAGAACTTCCTGGCTTTCATCGCGCGCACGGTAGAAGGGCTGAACGCCAAGATCAGCATGCACATGTGCTTCGGCAATTATCGCGGCCGGGCGGTCGGACACAGGAGCTATCGGCCCTTGTTCCCACACCTGGCACGGGCGCCTGTGCAGCAACTGGCCCTGGAATTCGCGAGCCGGGAAATGGCGGAAATCGACCTGGCGCGGGAAATCAAGCCGCCCATGGAGCTGGCCGTGGGACTCGTGGACGTAAAAAACACCTGGGTCGAGCCTGCCGGGCTGGTAGCCGAACGCTTGCGACAAGTGCTGAAGTACATCGAGCCGGCCCGCGTCCATGTGACGCCCGACTGCGGCTTCTCGCAAACGGCGCGCTTCGTGGCCTGCCGCAAGCTGGCCAGTATGGTCCAGGGCATTCATCTGGTACGCAAGGAGCTGCGAGGCTAAGCCAATGTCAACCCCGTACCTTGCCATCCAGGTCGTCATGATGCCGCGGGATACCAACCCGTTTGGCACCATCTTTGGCGGCGTCATTCTCAGCTACATCGACCAGGCCGGCGCCATCGGCGCTCGCCGTGAGGTCGTACGCGCGGGCGGACAGCCGCCGGTGCTGGTCACCGTCGCCCTGAATCGCGTTGAGTTCCACCAGCCGGTTCTCGTCGGTGATGTGATCCGCTTCCTGACGCGCGTGCTGCGCATCGGCCGGACGTCGATCACGATGCAGGTAAATGTCGAGGTCGATCGCAACAAGGAGGTGCTCCAGGTCACCGAGGCGGAGGTGGTTTACGTCGGCATCGATCCGGACACTCCCGAGCGGAAGCCAAAGCCGCTGCTTGGGGACGGCTCCGGCCCCACTTCCTAGCAACCGCTTGAAAGTCCTGGTGCCGGCGCACTCCGGTGCTATTCCCTTGCAGTGCCTGGACCTATTTCTGTAAACTCAGCCACAGACCACAACCGGCGAGGAGGACGCAGCCCATGTCGTTCACAGCCCATCATTTGTATTTTGACGATGTGCAAGTCGGCCAGGAGTGGGAATCGATGGGCCGGACGGTCACCGAAGCGGACATCGTGAATTTCGCGGGGCTGAGCGGGGATTTCAATCCCATTCACATGGATCACGAGTTTGCCAAAACGACGCCCTATCAAAGGCCCATCGCGCATGGCCTGCTGGTGCTGGCCATCGCCGCCGGCCTGGGCGTGCAAAACCCGCTCATGCGCACGATCGCCTTCGTCAACATGCGCGAGTGGCATTTCCGGGGGCCGGTATTTATCGGCGACACCATCCGCATGCGCGCGCAGATCCTCGAAATTGAAGCGCGGGCGCGGGGGCGGCGCGGCGCCATTACCTGGCAACGCCAGGTGATCAACCAGGAGGACAAAGTCGTGCAGGAAGGCGTGACGCAGACGCTCGTGGAAGGCCGCGGCGATGGAGCTGCCGCCTGATGGCAAAATCAACTTCTTTGTAGGGCAGGTTTTTGACCTGCCATGCGGCGCCGGCAGGTTACAAACCTGCCCTACGAGGGAGATCAACTGGAAGGGACAAGTAATGCCGGCCGGCCCGAAGCGCTCGTTGCTCGTGGTGGGATCCGTGGCCTTTGATTCCGTGGAGACGCCCAACGGCTCGGTGGACGATGCCCTGGGCGGTTCCGCCACCTATTTTTCCTATGCGGCAAGTTTCTTTCTGCAGCCGCGCCTGGTGGCGCCCGTGGGGGAGGACTTCCCGGAGGAGCATCGGCAAATGTTCGCCCGTCACGGCATCGATGCCGCGGGCCTGGTGACGTTGCCTGGCCGGACCTTCCGCTGGAAGGGTCGCTACCACCAGGACATGAACACGCGCGACACACTCGAGGTGCACCTCAATGTCCTGGGCGATTTCCAGCCCGTCTTGCCGGCGCGTTTTTGCGACAGTACGCATGTGTTTCTGGCCAATAGCGGACCCGCCCTGCAAGCCCGCGTGCTCGATCAGGTGCGCCGGCCGGAACTGGTGCTGGCCGACACCATGGATCTCTGGATCAACACGCAGCGCGACGCCTTGCTGGCGCTCCTGCCCCGTATCGACGGCCTGCTGCTTAACGACAGCGAGGCCAAGCTGCTGACCGGTGACGATAACATCGTCCGGGCAGGCAGGGCGGTGCGCCGCATGGGGCCGAAGTTCGTCATCCTGAAGAAAGGCGAGCACGGCGCCATTCTCTTTCTCGGCGACGACATCTGCGTCATGCCTGCCTACCCGACCGAAGAAGTCGTCGATCCCACCGGCGCCGGCGACAGTTTCGCGGGCGGCATTCTCGGTTATCTCGCCGCGGAAGGGGGCGACGGCCCGGCCCGGCTCCGCGAGGCGATGGCCTACGGCACGGTCATTGCAAGCTTGACGGTGGAGGGCTTCGGCCTGGATCGGCTCCGGCGCGCCGACCGGGGCGACGTCGAAGCCAGGCTGGCGAAATACCGGGCCATGCTGTCCTTTTGAGCCCTACTCTTCGGAGCAATGGCAATGGGCAGGCTGCGAACTTTCATCGGCGTGGACATCGGCAAGACTATTCGCGACCGCGCCGTGGCTCTCCAGGAAAAGCTGTCCCCGAGCACCAACGGCGTGAAGTGGGTCGAGCCGCAGAATCTGCACGTCACTTTGCTCTTTCTCGGTGAAGTGGACGATCGCGAAATTCCTGCGGTATGCCGAGCTGTGTCTGAACAGACGGCCGGGCATCTACCATTCGAGATGAGCGTGGAGAAGCTGGGCTGCTTTCCGCATCCGCGTCGGCCACGCATCATCTGGATCGGCATCGGCGAGGGTGCCCAGGAGTTATGCGCCCTGCATGACGGACTTGAGCCGCCGCTGCTGGCGCTGGGCTGCTACCGGCGCGAGGAGCGCCGGTATCGTCCGCACATCACCCTCGGCCGCGTCAGGGGGGAGCGGCCTGCCGACCAGTTAGCGGCAGTGTTGGCCCAGAATCAGGATTGGAAGGGGGGCAAAATCCCGGTAAGCGAAGTGCTGGTCATGAGCAGCGAGCTAACGCCCCAGGGACCGAACTACACCATTCTCTCGCGCGGCAAGCTTGGTTAATTTTGGTCATGGGTCATTGCTCATTCGCTTCGCGAATGACCCATGACCCATGACCCATGACCCATGACGAATGACTAACTCAATGCTCCCGCGGGTTGTGGTTCGGGTTGGCGTTCGCGAGCGCTGGTAGGTCTCGAGCCTTCGCCGAACATCAGCAGCAACGGGCTGGCGATGTAGATCGAGCTATAGGTGCCGACGAACACGCCGACCACCATCACGAAGGCAAAGAGATGCACCCCTTCGCCGCCGAAAATGTAAAGCACAATCACCACCAGCCATACCGAGAACGCCGTCAGCAGCGTCCGGCTCAAGGTCTGGTTGACGCTGTCGTTAATCGTCTGCGGCGTCAGCAAGGGGTTCTTGCCGCGGACTTCGCGGATACGGTCGAAGACGACAATGGTATCGCTCACCGAGTAGCCGACCAGCGTCAACAAAGCGGCCACGGTAGCCAGGTCGATCTTGAAATCTTGAATCAACAAGGCACTGGCGACTCCCGGCATCCACTCATGGAGGTAATGGCAGAAGCCGATGATGCCCAGGGTAAAAAACAGGTCATGGATCAAGCAAAGCACAGCCGCCAGGCCGAACGTCCAGTTGCCGAAGCGGAACCACAGGTACAAAAGAATTGCGGCCCAGCTCGCCAGGATGGCGTACAGGGCGCGGAGCTGCGTGTCGGTTGCCAGAGCGCTGTCAAAGGTCTCGAGGAGTTCCGGCTGCGGTTTCCGGGCCAGCTCGTCTTTCGTGAGTGTCAGGATTTCCGCCAATTTCGCCTTGTCAACCGGCCTGGCCAGTTGCAGGTCCATCCATTGGAAATGACCTTCCTTCTCTGCTCCCAAGCCTTCGAGAACATAATCCTGGGCGTCGGCTGTGAAGCCGTGTTGCATGAATTGACTGGTTAATACACGACTCACCTGAGCGCGCGACGCGAAACTTGGCTGGTTGGTCACCGGGTCAACGAAAGTCAAAACGGCATGCTGGTCCGAGTCAATCTTGAAATCCTTTAACTCCGTCTTTGCCAGCAGACTCACCGGTGGATTGACGCTCTTGTCAACCAGGTCCCTGGCGATCACATCCTGTACCTTGTCCAGATCCTGTTCCGAAGTGCGGACCACAAAGAGCTTGGACTTTTTCCCCTGGCTGAACTCCTGATCGTTGACAAAGATCAGATCGACCGAACGGTCGGGCAATTCGTTGCTGTTCAAGAGACTGCGCACCTCGCCGACTTCCATGAATTTGGTGAGTTTGCCGCCGTAGGCCGTTCCCTTGGTGAAGTCGATATTCAGTCCCGCAGGCATGCGATAGAGGAAGATTGCGGCGCCCACAATCGTTAATACCACGGTGGCCGTAAACCAGTAGTAACGGATGGCCATGAAATCGATATTCGGCCGCGACAGCAAACGGAACATGCTGAGCTTCTTGAGCCAACCCTTGGCCTGCCAGAGGTCGAACAGGAGTCGCGTCATGTACAGCGACGTGAACAGGCTGATGATCAGGCCCACGGTCAAGCTGATGCCGAAACCCTTGAGCTGATCATTGCCGACCGCGTACAGCACGATGGCCGTAAAGATGCTGCTCAGGTGGGTGTCAATGATGGTCGGGAAAGCGCGATCGTAGCCATTGCGGATGGCCAGGGGCAGGCTGGCGCCGCGGTCGCGTTCCTCGCGCAGCCGCTCGTAAATCAGCACGTTGGCGTCCACGGCCATACCGAGCATGAGCACGAGCCCCGCCAGCCCGGGAAGCGTGAACGTGGCGTTTACCATCACCATGAAGGCCACGGTCAAAATCAGGTTGGCCAGCAGCGCAACGCAGGCCACAAACCCGGCGAACCGATAGTAAACCAGCATGAAGAACAAAACCGCAACAAAGGCAATCATCACCGACCACGTTCCTGCCCGAATGGTGTCTTCGCCCAGGGTGGCGCCCATGGTGCTTTCACTGACAGGTTGGGGCTTCAGCGTGGCCGGCAGGGCGCCCGCGCGGAAGATGCGCACAAGGCGGTCCACTTCATCCTTGGTGAACTTTCCTTCAATGACACCGTTGGTAGTGATGATGGCGTTAATGCGCGCTGCCGACTCGATCTTACCGTCGAGCACCACGCACAGACTGCGGTGAAAATCACTTTCCTGCTGCCCATCCGGCTTGTTGTTCTTGGTGAGCTCGCCGAAGAGTTCGCCGCCGCGCTGGTTGAACTCAAAGCCGACACTGAGACCCAGGCCACTATTTCCGGGCGCTTCATAAGCTCTCACGAGGTAATTACCCGTGATTTCCTTGCCTTTCTCCGGATCTCGGGTCAGGATGAAATACTCATACTTTTTGTTTGCTTCCTTCTCCGGCAAGCGGGGATTGAGCACCGGCCGGCTGAAAAGAAGGGGCGAGCCTTGCATCAGGTTTGGCGGGATGGTGACGACCTCTCCCTTTTCCCGCGCTTCCGCCACCTGCTTGTACCAGGGGCTGTTCAGCACAACCTGGCTGTTGTCCACGCCAAAGCGATGCCGCTCCGCCCTGCCCAGCTCAACCCAGCTGTAGGTATGCTTCACGGGAATACCGTCGGCATCCTTGTCATTCTTGACGGGGAAATACAAATCCCTGTCCGGACCTTCCGGCGGCGCAGGCGCCTGTCCCAGCACAGCTCTGCGGTCTAGCTCCTTCCGCCGTTCCGGATTCTTTTGAACCTCCGCATACCAATTCTTGGCGGCATCCAGGGCTTCCTTGTCATCGTACTCGTTGGCAATGATGCGGAATTCCAGACTGCCGACACGGGAGATGAGTTCCTTCACCTCCTGAACTTGTTCGCTCGTGAAGAGCCGGCGTCCGCCGCTGGTCTTGTAGTTTTCCTCAATGAACCGGTCAATTTCCTGCAACGACTTATCCGGATACTGCTCGCGGACACGGTTGGCCAGAATCTGTGTCCGGCCGCGGCCGACTTCGTAATGCCAGGGAGGATACGCCTTGGCTGCCTTGGCAAGTAAATCATTCCAGGCGGCCGACAGCTTCTTCTGGTCCCCTTTCACAGACTCCGCATTGAAATTCTTCTGCACAAACTCCGCGACCGGTGGAAATTTCGCTGCTTCTTTGTCCTTGTTCGCCTCCGCTTGAGTCGTCGCGTAGATCGGCACCTGGGGATATTGCTCATTGATGCGCGCGATCAATTCCGTCGTTCGTCCTTCAGCAACCTTGTAGGAATGTGGCGGATACTCCTTATCCACTTTCTCAAGAAACTCGTTCCAGAGCTTGTCGTCAGCCTGAGACTGGTGCTCCCCGCCTGTGGGCAGGATAATCTCCACTCGGTTCATGCCGGCCGGCCGAATGGTAACGTTATACAGGTCAGCCGGATCGATGCGGCGCTTGAGAGAGGCAGCCAACTCCTTTTCGATCGTGCTGCCGGGCGGCACGTCGGGCGGTTTCTTCACGCCAGGATTATTCGGGTCGTCCGGAAACCGGTCGGTATCCACTTCGTAAATGAGGTCGGTACCGCCGGCCAGATCGATCCCCAGGCGGAAGCCACCCGCACCGTTCAGATACTTGGCGTAAGCGACCGATACAATCAGCACGCCCAACAACACCGGCACCGTGCAAAATACGATCTTCCAAAGAAATCGTTTCATGATGGATCTGAATGCCTTTTCTAGACCTGGAAGGGGACGCGACGACCGGCGGCCCAACCTTAGGCGCCGCTGCCCTTGTCATCCTTGGGCGTCTCGTCGCCGCTCAAGACTCTTTGAATGCTGCTTTTCAGGACACGCAGGCGGACGTTCGAGCTTTCGTCCACCTTGAGCGTCACCTCGTCCTCGTTCTCCTTGATCGAGGCAATAATGCCGATGATGCCCCCCGAGGTTACCACCCGGTCGTTTTTCTTGAGGCCGGCGAAGAGGTTCTTACGTTCCTGTTCCTGCCTCTTCATGGGGGCGCGGATCATGAAGAAGTAGAAGAGGATGAAAATCCCCACCAGCGGCAGCAGACCGAGAAGTCCGCCGCCCGTGGGCTGAGCTTGATTGCCGTTGGCAGCCGCATCCGCGAGCAGCTGCAAAGCTAATAACATCAAAGATCTCCGATCGCTGGTTAGCGGAAAAGAATTATCTTAAAGCGTTACCCCCCAACGGGCAAGGCGAACCGCCTGGTAGGCTGCGAACCGCCCTTCGCCTATGGCGTCGCGTATCTCTGCCATAAGGCGGAGGTAGTAGCGCACGTTGTGCAGCGACAGCAGCGTTGGCCCCAGCATTTCGCCAGCCAGGAACAGGTGGTGGATATACGCCCGGCTAAACAGCCGGCACGTGTAACAATCACAACCGGACTCGAGCGGCCGCGAATCTCGCTTGAACTGGGCATTGCGCAGCCGGAGCGGGCCGTCGTGGCTAAAGGCCGAGGCGTTGCGGCCGTTGCGAGTAGGCAGGACGCAGTCAAACATGTCCACACCGCAGGCCACGGCGGTGAGGATGTCCTGCGGCCGGCCAACGCCCATCAGGTATCGGGGCTTGTTCGCGGGCAGAAGCGCGGCACTGGGTCCCAGGGCGGCGGCCATCTGCACCGGAGTTTCGCCTACGCTGAAACCGCCCAGGGCGTAGCCGGGAAAATCCATGGCAACCAGCGCGGTCGCACAGGCCTGGCGAAGTTCGACCTCCGTGGCGCCCTGCACAATAGCGAAGAGCGCCTGGTCGGGCCGCCGATGCCGAACTTGGCAGCGCTCGGCCCAGCAAATCGTCCGCGCCACGGCCTCGCGCAGATAGCCGGTCCCGATATCTGCAGGCGGGCACTCATCCAGGCACATGGCGATGTCCGAACCCAGGTTCTCCTGGATCTCGGTGGCGCGTTCCGGAGTGAGTTCGAGCAATTCGCCGTCGATGTGAGAGCGAAAAACCGCGCCCTCGTCTGTTATTTTGCACGACTGGCCGAGGCTATACACCTGGTAGCCGCCGCTGTCCGTCAGAATCGGCCGGTCCCAGGCCATGAACTTGTGGAGGCCGCCCTGTTCGGCGATGAGCTGGTCGCCGGGCCGCAGGGTTAGATGGTAGGTGTTGCCCAGGATGATGTTGGCGCCGATCTCGGTCAATTGCGCGGGCGTTAATCCCTTGACCGTCGCCTGCGTCCCCACCGGCATGAAGACGGGGGTCTCGACGACGCCGTGCGCGGTGTGCATGCGGCCCAGGCGGGCAGAGGCGTCTGTCTTCAGCACTTCAAAGGAGAAAGGGAATGGGGCGGGCGGAGTATGGAGTACTGAGTACTCAGTACTGAGTACTGGGTGCTCGGCGCTGGTTCGCGGTCGGAGGTCGCTGGAGGCGTCAGTGTTGTGCTGACCGTTCACTGTCTCACCACCCCTCGTTCCCAGGCTCTGCCTGGGAACGCACTACACCTGAGGCTCCGCCTCGCGAGGCAGAGCCTCGCATGCAGTGGGTTCCCAGGCAGAGCCTGGGAACCAGGTTACTCTCGCGGCTCAATCGCCCCGCAGCGACAGACCGAACTGATTCAGCTTCTCGCGCACCTCGTTGAGGGAGGTCATGCCGAAGTTCTTGGACTCCAGCAGTTCGTCGGCGGTGCGGTTGATCAGCTCGCCGAAGGTGTTGATGCCGAGCCGATTCATGCACTTGCGGGCCCGAACGCTGAGGTTGAGCTCGGTGACCGGCTTGCCCAGGACGGCCTGCTCTTGTTCGCTCATGGGCTGCTTGCCGCGGTAGCGCAGATCGTACTGGGCCCCCTCTTCAAGCGACTGCCCGAGGCGCAGACCCTTGGTGGTCATCATTTCCTTGATTTCGCTCAGCGAAGTTTCGCCGAAATTCTTGCTGCTGAGGAGTTGTTGCTCCGTAACGCGGGTCAGATCGCCCAGCGAGCGGATATTCATCTTCTTGAGGCAGTTGCGGCTGCGCACGGACAGTTCAAAATCCGTGACCGGGATCTCCAGCACCTGGCTGAAGCGGTTGAAGGCGTGCTCTTCTTCGGGGTTGTAGTACATGGTGAGCGAGGCGTGCGCATCCTTCATGAACAGCCGGGCATGCTCGTCCTGGGAATTGGCCGCCAGCACCTTGATATAGCAATCCTCCGCCTTGTCATATTTCTCGTTGTCCTCGTAGAGAACGCCGAGGTTCATGAGCGCGCCGACGTGGATCGGCGGGTGGCCGACGCAGCGCTCGTAGTAACCAATGGCGTCGTCATCGTTGCCAGCGAGGTCGTTGGCGTGACCGAGCTGGAAGAGGGCGCTGGTGTGGCTGGGGTCGATGTCAACGGCCCGCTCGAGGTGGCGGATAGCCGTCGCCCGTTCGCCCTCAGTGAGGTTGATGCTGGCCAGCTGAAAGTGATATTCGGCGCTGTGGCTGCCGAGGTCTTGCAGCTTGTTGAGCAGCGTGCGCGCCTGCGCGAGGTCGCCACGCAAGCGGTTGATGCCGGCGCGCTGAAGGTTGACTTCGCTGGCCGTATAGCCGGCCTTCTCGGCGCGCTCGAAGGCCTTCAGGGCTTCGTCATATTCCTGGCGCGAGGACAGGGCGCGGCCGAGGTAGAAGAACGCCACGGCCCCCTCGGCCTGCTGCAGGTGCTGGACGGAATCGCCGAGATGGCCCAGGAAGAACAGGGCGATGCCGAGCTTCAGGTGCCATTTCTTTGCCGCGGCCGGCGGCGCCGCCTCCAGCTTTTTCTTGAGGACGTCCGCGACTTCCTTCAAGCTGCGGTACTGGTTGCCGCCCTGCGCCAGGCCGTTGCGTAGTTGCCGGACCGTGCCGGCATCGCAGTCCTCGCGCTCGACCAACAACGCCTTGAGATCTATCGTCGATTCCATTACGCAGCATCCTCCCGGCCGCAGCGAAAACAAGCCTAACCCTAGAATTTGCTAGTATAACGGGAACGGCACCGGCCGCAAGAGCAGCCGTTAAGCCGCCGTTTAGCCGCGACCCGCCAGGGGAGCGCGGTCTATCTGCGCCAAGCTCGCGCTCCCCTGGCGGGTCGCGGCTAAGCGAATTGCACAGAAACGGGAATCCTGACTTGCGAGCCACCATGTCACAGCGCCGCTCCAGGCAGGACACGCAGCCGCCATGCTATGCCATGGTCTTTCCCGGGCTGGAGCCGGTCGCGGAAGATGAGATCGCCAGGGATCTCAAGGGCGAAATCAAACGCAGCACGCCGGAGATCGCGGTCTTCCGCGTCCCGGAGATCGACGCCGCGCTCCTGCAATTGCGTACGGTCGAGGATGTGTTTCTTCTGGCCTGGGGCACGGACAAGCTGAGCCGCCGCGCCACCGATCTGGAGCGCATTCGCCGCTGGACCGCGCATGAAGCCGACTGGAATCGCCTGCTGGGCATCCATCACGCCATCCGGCCGAAACCCAAAGGCAAGCCGACCTATCACCTGGTGACGCAGATGGCCGGCGAGCACGGCTACCGGCGCACCGATGCGCGCAAGGCGCTGGCGGAGGGTTTGGCGGGCAAGCTGCCGGCGAGCTGGCGGCACGCCGAGGAAAACGCTGCGGTCGAAATCTGGCTCACCATTCATGGCGCCACGGCGGTGTGCGGGTTGCGGCTTTCCGATCGCACCATGCGGCATCGCACCTACAAGATGGAACACCTGCCCGCCTCGCTGCGACCATCCATCGCGGCCGCCATGGTCCGTCTTGCCGAGCTCAAGCCCGGCCAGGTGGTGGTCGATCCAATGTGCGGCGCGGGGACCATCCTGGCGGAAACGCTGGAATGGGCGCGCCATTATCGCATGCGGCTTGGCCAGGTGCTGGGAGGAGATTTCGATAAGTCTGCCTTGCGCGCAGCAGAGCCCAATCTGCGCCGCCTGGGCCCGGTTGCCCTGCTGCGCTGGGATGCCCGCGCCATGCCGCTGGCCGATCAAAGCGTGGACCGGCTCATCTGCAATCCGCCCTTCGGCAAGCAGCTCAACCGGCCGGAAGACATCGGACCGCTTTATCACGCTGCCCTCCAAGAATGGGACCGCATCCTTCGTCCGCGCGGTCGGGCGGTGTTACTGGTCGGCGACTCGGCCGCGCTCCGCCAGGCGGCGTCGGCCGTCCACTGGCAATTTATCCGCCAGTTGCGCGTGCGCGTCTTGGGTCAGGGTGCGTTCTTGAGCGTCTGGCAAAGAAATTAACTCTGGTTCCCAGGCTCTAGCCGGCTCTAGCCTGGGAACGAGCTATGACTTGTTCCACCAGCCGGCCAGCAGGCGTCTCAGCCCGCCGAGGCGCTGGGAGAAAGTGG
>DASZFN010001134.1:0-23954 GCA_035939715.1 Gemmataceae bacterium
TCGCTGTCTCCTAAGCCGCAAAGCGACAAACGCATATGCCCGCTGTTGCCGGGAAATTGGCAAAGGGCCGGCAGTCTAGCGAAAGTCCTCCAGCGGGCAAGAGCAGTATCGACAGGAGCGCGGAATAGGATACGCTGAACAAAGAAGCTTGCATAAAGGACAAAAGGCCGAATCCCTGAGCGAAATCGGCAATCTTATCGTCATGGCGAATTTTCTCATCGGCATCGATCTCGGCACGACCAACAGCGCCGTGGCCTACGTAGATCTGCGCCGTAAGCTCAAAATGGGCCGGCCGGAGATCCAGACGTTTGCCGTGCCGCAACTCGTGGCGCCGGCGGAGCTGGCGAATCGCGCGCTTCTGCCGTCGTTTCTTTATCTCCCCGGCGCACACGACATCCCTGCCGGGGGGGTGGCCCTGCCCTGGGACGCGGGGCGGAGTTACGCGGTGGGCGAATTCGCCCGCCAGCACGGGGCGCGCGTCCCCGGCCGCCTCGTGAGCAGCGCCAAGTCCTGGCTTTGCCACGCAGGCGTCGATCGCTCGGCGCCCCTCTTGCCGTGGAGCGCGCCACCAGATGTGGCGCGTATCTCGCCGGTGGAAGCTTCGGCCCGTTATCTTCAGCACATGGTGGAGAGCTGGAACCATACCATGGCCGGCAACCGGCCCGAGGACCTTTTTCAGCAGCAGGCCGTGGTCCTCACGGTACCGGCGTCCTTCGATGACGTGGCCCGCAATCTCACGGTGGAGGCCGCGCGCAAGGCGGGGATAGAAAACTTCACGCTCCTCGAGGAGCCGCAAGCCGCCTTCTATTGCTGGCTGGCGATGCATTCCCCGCAGGAGGCGGCCCAGCTCAAGCCCGGCGCACGTTGCCTGGTGGTCGATGTGGGCGGCGGCACCAGCGACTTCAGCCTGATCCAGGCCATCGAACACCAGGGCGAGTTGGGATTTCAGCGGGATGCGGTCGGCGATCACTTGCTCCTGGGCGGCGACAACATGGACCTGGCGCTGGCCAAGTTTGTGGAGACGCGCCTGCCCGGTGCCGGCCGGCTTGACGCCGCGCAGTACGGGATGCTGACGCAGGCCTGCCGTAATGCCAAGGAAATCTTGCTGGGGCCGCAGCCGGCGGCCGCGCATACGGTGACAGTCATGGGGCGGGGCCGGCAAGTGGTCGGCGGCGCGCAGCACGCCTCGCTCACGCCCCAGGACGTGCAGCAAATTATTTTCGACGGCTTCCTGCCCTTGGTGCCGATTGAGGCAGAACCGGCGCGCGGAGCGCGCGCCGGTCTCCATGAAATGGGATTGCCTTATGTGAGCGATCCGGCCATTACCCGGCATCTGGCGGCGTTCCTGCGGCGCCACCTCCCGGCCCAGGCCGGTAATTCTGCGCCGGCAGCGCCACAAGCCATCCTCTTCAACGGCGGTGTCTTTCAGCCCGCCCCGCTGCGCCAGCGCCTGATCGAGGTGCTGCGTCACTGGTTCGACACGCCGCAACATCCCTGGCGCCCCCTGGTCCTTACCAATCCTTCGCTCGATCTGGCCGTCGCCTGGGGAGCTGCTTATTACAGTTGGCTGCGTCACACGGGCGGCCGGCGCATCGGCGGGGGCATCGCGCGCTCATACTATGTTGGCGTGGACGTGGGCAACGGCGCCGGCGGCGCGGCCGGAAAAACCAATGTGCTGTGCGTGGTGCCGCAACGTCTCGGTGAAGGCGAGGAAATCGTCTTGCAGCAGCCGGAGCTGGAGCTGGCCCTGGGGCAGCCCGTTCTCTTCCCGCTTTTTACTTCCACGGTTCGCAGTGACGACCAGGCCGGCGCTCTGCTGCAAGTCCAGCCCGACCAATTAATGCGCATGCCGCCGCTTCATACTGTGTTGCGCGGCGGCAAACGCAGCGGCACCAGGCATGTTCCGGTTACGCTGGCGGCACGAGCGACTGAGATCGGCACCCTGGAACTCTGGTGCGTGGCCCGGGACGGCGGCAATCGCTGGCGGCTCGAGTTCAATGTGCGCGACATCGTCAAGGACGATGCGGCCGGCGCTGGCGAAGGCGATGGACAGCCAAAGCCTTCTCTCACGGATGTCTGGCCGGAAGCGCCAGTCCAAAAGGCAGCGCAGCTCATCCAGGACGTATTTGTTTCCACGGAGCCGGCTGTTGTGCCGCCAGACCTGACCAAGGCGCTTGAGGCTGGGCTGGAGGCGCCGCGGCACGAATGGCCGACCGGGCTGTGCCGGCGGCTGTGGGAATTTCTGGCCGAAGCTGCCGAACAGCGCCGCCGTTCACCTGCGCATCTGAGCCGCTGGTATCACCTGGTCGGCTATGCCTTGCGGCCCGGGTTCGGGGATCCGCTCGACAAATTCCGCGTCGAACAACTGTGGAAGCTGGTGCAGACGCCGCGCCGTTCTGAGCCGGGACAGCCCGTGCAGCGCCTCGTCGAAGGAGGGGCCGATTACTGGATCATGTGGCGCCGCGTCGCCGGCGGCCTGAACGCCTCGCTGCAGCAAGCGCTCTATGAGCGGCTGCGACCTGCCTTGCTGCCCGGCAAGGGCAAGGCAGGCGTCAAGCCCGGCGCCAATGAACTCGCCGAGATGTGGCGTGCCGCAGCCAGCCTGGAGCGTCTGGACGTAAAGCACAAGGAAGCGCTGGGGCAAACGCTGATGAAATCATTGCGGCGCAGCCCGGTGCCGACCTACGGCTTCTGGGCTTTGACACGGCTGGGGGCGCGCGTGCTTCTCTACGGGCCGCTGAACGGCGTTGTGCACCATCAGATTGTGGAAGCCTGGCTCGATGCACTTACCGCGTTTCAGCCCGGCCATGACAGCGAGCGCGTGTCCTGGGCATTCTGCCTCGCTCAACTGGCCCGACGCACCGGACAGCGGGCCCTCGACGTAGACGACGCTCACCGGCAAGGGGTTTTGACGGTCCTACGCTCTCTGTCTGTGCCACAGCACTGGGCGGCCATGGTGGATGAGGTGGTCGAGCTGGAATCGGATGAGGAAAGCAAGATGTTTGGCGAGTCGCTTCCTATCGGCCAGCGCCTGCTGCAGTCCGCGGCGGAGTCGAGTTAAGTACATGACCCTTAATCTGGAGGATACGATCGTAGCGCTGTCCTCCGCACCAGGAGCCGGCGGACGCGCCGTGGTGCGGCTCAGTGGATCGGCGGCGCTGCCTTGTGCACTCCGCTTGTTTTCAAGTTCAGAATCCCCCTCCCCAGGCAAGCGGCATGTCTATGCTGGTAGCATCCGGCTGGCCGGCATTCATGCCGCGCTGCCCGCAGATCTCCATTTCTGGCCAGCTCCACACACCTACACGGGACAGGACCTTGTCGAATTGCATATGCTCTCCAGTCCGCCGCTGGTGGATCTTTTGATCGCGCAGCTTATGGCGGCGGGGGCGCGCGCCGCGCAGCCGGGTGAGTTCACCATGCGTGCGTTTCTGGCAGGCAAGATGGATCTCACCAGGGCCGAGGCGATCCTGGGAGTCATTGAGGCGGCCGATCGCCATGAACTGCAGCAGGCCCTGGCGCAACTGGCAGGCGGGCTGTCCCGGCCGCTGCAGGGCCTACGAGAAGATTTGCTCAACTTGCTTGCGGATGTGGAAGCGGGACTGGACTTTGCCGAAGAAGATATCCATTTTGCAGACCCGGAGCAGATGCTGCATCGGCTCGCGAAGGCTCTGGCCCAGCTTACGCTGGTGCAGAAGCAACTGGACCAGCGCGCCGTGA
Source organism: Gemmataceae bacterium (assembly GCA_035939715.1). GTDB lineage: Bacteria > Planctomycetota > Planctomycetia > Gemmatales > Gemmataceae > DASZFN01. The sequence continues at coordinate 3,718 of DASZFN010001134.1, forward strand.
ACAGCACTCGGCTGCGCGTCGTGTTCGCCGGCCGGCCGAATGCCGGCAAAAGCAGTCTCTTTAACGCCCTGGCCGCCGGCTCCCGGGCCCTGGTCAGCCCCACCCCGGGCACAACCCGCGACTACCTGTCCGGGCGCCTCGATCTTGGCGACACACAACTGGAGATCATCGACACAGCAGGTTGGCAAACGCCACAGGATGCCATCGCAAGGCAGGCGCAGGCGCTCGGCAGCCAGCAGTTTGTTCAGGCGGACCTGGTCGTGCTCTGCCTGGACTCCGGCCAGCCGATCTCCGCACAGGAACGCGCCTTACTGGCCTCAGCGCCGCCGCCGGAAGTCGTGGGCGTGGCCACCAAGTGTGATCTCCAGCCGGCGCCTTCAGGCTTGATGGCTACCAGCGCCGTAACGCAAATCGGCTTAAGGGAGCTTCGGTATTTCCTGGCAGACTGGGCGCGAGCGCACCGGCAGCCAGCTCTGGCGCCGAGCTCGAGTCGCTGCCGGGAGCACGTGCGCTCCTGCATGGAGCACTTGCGCAGCGCCCATGGTCTGGTGCTGGATGAGGATTCGCCGGAGTTATTGGCCCTGGAACTGCGCGGCGCATTAGAGGGTCTGGGACAGATGGTCGGCGCCGTGTACACCGACGATCTGCTCGACCGCATCTTCAGCCGGTTTTGCATTGGCAAGTGAAGGCTTCAGCACCCTGGGTGGATCACGCCGCCGACCATGGTGGCGCGAACCGTCAAGTCGCCTTGCTCTTGCCAATCGAATAGCACCAGGTCCGCAGGGTATCCAGGCTCCAGGCGACGCTGCTCAAGCCCCAGGAGCTCGCGCGGTCTGGCGCTTGCCATCTCTATGGCGTCGCCCAGCGCCACGTCCGCAAAGCGAATCACGTTGCCGATACATCGGTCGGTAAAGGCCCACGAACCCGCCAGATACTCCGTTCCCGGAAGGACGATTTTGCCTTCGGGCTGCACCTCGAACTCCTGTTCCCATAGGTGATACCTTCCTGGGGGCGAACCGGCGAGGCTGCTGGCATCGCAGGTCAGGATAGTTCGGGCGGCGCCCTTCACGCGCAGGATACAGCGCATCACGGCGGGAGGTAAATGATGACCATCGCAGATGACGCTGGCCCATAACTCATCGGCGGCGAGTTGTTCCCAAATGTAATTGTTATGTCTTGGCAGCATGGCGTGTGAGCCGTTGCCAAGGTGGGTGCTCAAGCGAGCGCCTGCCGCAATCGCAGCGCGGATGCAGTCCCGGCCGGCGGCCGTATGTCCAAGCGCAACCACGACGCCGCTCTTTACAGCTTGTTCGATAAGGAAAACGGCCCCGTCCCACTCCGGAGCCAGGGTCAGGAGCCGAATGCGTCCCTGGGCCGCGTCCTGGAGCCGGCAAAACTCATCCCAATCCGGCCGCCGCACATGTTGTCGCGGATGCGCGCCGCGCGGGCCGTCTTCGGGGGAGATGTAAGGACCTTCCAGATGGAACCCCGGGATTGCTGCTGCCAAATCCCTATCCGATTCGCAAGCCTTGATGAGGGTCTTGAAGCCTTGAGCCAGCGTGGAAAAGGAACTCGTGATCAGGGTAGCCAGCAATGTGCTGATGCCGTGACGCCGGCACGTGTCCACCACATAATGGACATCCTCGGCGGTCAGATTCGCGGAGGCAAAGCTGCGGCCGCCGCAGCCATTGATCTGCAAGTCAAAAAACGCCGGCGCCAACCAACCGGCCCGCACATCAACCGGCGCGCCCGAGAGTTTGCCTGACGATTGAATCGTGTCGCCAGCGCAGACGACCTCCACCTGCTCTCCCGTCCTATAGTGGCGCCCCTGAATTCGCATGAGTTTGCGTTTTCCTAATCGACTTCCTCGGCTTCCGGTTTGGAGCGGCCCTTGATCTCTTCCTTATCGCTGCGCCGCAAGACATGAGCCAGCAGCCAACCGATAAAGACCGAAACCAGGACGCCGCCGGCGCCAATGCCGATCATCAAAAAATCGCGCGCGCTGAGTCGATACTTATCAACCGGATCAGCAAGCGTTCCGTGAGCGGCTGCTATCACGGGAATCAGTTCGACATCGAATTCCGGACGTGCGTCGGCGGCTTTTTGGGCCGGTTCAGTCGTTGCAGGAGGAGTCGGCTGCGCCTTGGCCTGTCGCGGAACCTTTCTCGGCAGGGACTGCGGACGAACCGGCTTACCAAGCGGGATCGCCGGCTTTTCTGCCTGCCCAGCCACAGCCGGCCTTGCAGAGGCGGGGGCAGATGAAGCCGCCGCCCTGTTTGCCGCCTGAGGCAAGCTCGGTGGCGCCGTCGTGCCGGCGACTTCTCCCATGTCCAGCCACTTCAAGTAGGAGCGCATTTCCATGGTCATGGGCTGATCGGCGGATGGTGCTGCGCTTCCGGACAGGAAAACCTGCAGCGCCTCGGCCGCGCGCTCCGGCGTGGTATAACGCTGTACGGGTTCCTTGGCCGTCATCTTGCTCAACACTTGCTGCAAGCCTTCGGGCACTTCCGGATTGACCTCGCGAAGCAGAGGCATCGGCTCGGTGGCATGGCGGATCATCAGGTGGACGGCATTCGCATCAGGAAAAGGCGGCCGACCGACCAGGGCGTGAAAAAGCACGCAGCCCAGGCTATAAATGTCGGCGCGAACATCGACGCTGCGCGCGTCTTTGCCCTGTTCGGGCGCCATGTAGTCTGGTGTACCGAGCAATAGCCCGGCTTCGGTAAGCTGTGGCTCATCCGCTTTTTCGGGAGCGGTTTCATCATACATGATCCTGCCTAGCCCGATGTCGAGGATCTTGACGATGGCGTTGGCAGTCGTGCCCGACTTGCTTGGTCCGGCGGCCGGGACCAGCATGAGGTTGGACGGTTTCAGATCACGATGCACCAGGTTCTGCTCGTGCAAATGCTGCAGCCCAAGCAGCGCCTGGTAGAGCAGGCGCACCGCTTCCGCCACCGCCAGTTTGCCCCGCCGGTCCAGGACGTCTTCGAGCGTTTCACCTTCCAGGTATTCCATCACCAGGTAATGAAGCCCCGCGCATTCGCCGATCTGGAAAGCGCGCACGACGTTGGGATGATGCAAACGCAACGCCAGCCGCGCCTCGCGTTGAAAGCGCGCCAGCAGCACGGGCATCCTGGCCCGGGAAGGCGGCAGTACCTTGACGGCCACAACATAGCCAAGGCTATGCACCGCCTTGTAGACGCCAGCCATGCGTCCCCTGCCCGCGCGCTCGAGGATCTTGTACTGATCCAGGAAAAAGCCTTCGCTGTGCCCCCGCCCCAGCAGTTGCGCCTGGTAGTCCGTGACGTATTGCCGGGCCACCAACCATTTGAGAAAAGCGGCCGGCTCCGGATTGGCCACCTTGGCTTCCTTCAGCCAGCGCTCATGAATAGCGACCGCCTCATCCTGAGAGAACAGGCGGCTGCGGGCCAGGAGCGCGGGCAGCCTTGGTATCGAAGCAGCCATGGAATTCTCGGCGGCCTGGGTAGCTTGACGCGGAGTTCGCGACCAGGCATCCAGTATAATGGTATATTTCATACACCTGGAATCCTTGTCGCCGTTTTTGCGGTGACGCAGCCGTTGCAAGGACCAAAGGAAGCGCGGGTATGGATCTTGATGCCGTTCTGGATCACCTGGCGGAGGAGCAGGACGCGCCATGCGACGTGGCGGAGCTGGCTCTCTGGCTGGCGCGCGACGAATATCCCGAACTCGACGTCGAAGCCTACTTGAGCGAATTAAACGGCATGGTCCGAGAGGCGAAGACCTATCTTGCCGGTAGTCTGGAAAGTCGCGTCCACGGCCTATGCCGCTACCTGTTTCATGAGATGGGTTTCCGCGGCAATATCCAGGACTACTACAATCCCGGCAACAGTTACTTCAACGAGGTCCTCGACAAACGCACCGGCATTCCCATTAGTCTGTCCGTTTTGACCATGGCCGTGGGACGGCGTGCGGGCCTGGACATCGTCGGCGTCGGCTTGCCCGGACATTTCGTGACCAAGGCTATCCGGAACGGGACGGATGTGCTCTTCGATCCCTTTCATGGCGGCCGGCAGCTTACGATTGCCGACTGCGAAAATCTCGTCACCCAGGTCACGGGCGAGCCGTTCCAGGCGACGGCCAAGGACCTTGCCCCCGCGCCGCTGCGGTCCATCGTCATCCGCATGTTGTCGAATCTGAAAGCCGTGTATCTCCGCGAGGGCGACTTTCGCAAAGGGGCGCGCGTGATGAAGCGCCTTGCCCAGCTCAGCCCGGGGGATGTGACGAACCGGCGCGATCTGGGCATCAGTCTGGTCTATAGCGGCGCGCCGGGACAGGCCATCGACCACCTCTCCGCCTACCTGGCGGCGGCACCGCACGGCGAGGATACGCAGACCGTGCAAGGGATCCTCAACCAGGCGCTCAAGGCAGTTGGGGCCTGGAATTGAACGGGATTGGTCATGGTCCGATTTCCTGCTTGTTTTTCCCTTCGGTCAGCGCACTTCTCAACAGCGCGATCACGGCATCGTCGTCTTTGTAGAGTTCTGAGAAGGCCTGCACGAGGGCGGCTGCTTCTTTGTCTTCGCCTTTTTTCTTGAGATCGCTGATCCTCTCCATCGTCTGCTGAATCATCTCGGTCTTGCCTTCCGGAGCAGCCAGTTTTCCGGTCAATTCAGCCAGCCCTATTTGCGCCAGGTCGACCCAGCGTTTCTCCGAATCGACGCCATTGAAGGCGCGCACCAGGTTCTGCCAGATCTGCCTGGCCGCCTGTCCATCGCCGGACTGGCAGAGGCGTAAACCCTTGAGGTAAAGCCGTTGGGCTTCCGTCATGCGGCCCGATGCTTTCAGCTCGGCGACGGCTTTGTGAAGCGTGCGATAGTCGTTGATCTGGTGTCGAAACGCGGCTACTTCTTTGCCATGCTCGTGGTTGGGATATCTCTCTTCGAGCGGCTCCAGATATTCGTTCCAGCCTTTTTCCCAATCCGAAGCTTCCGCAGAGGCCATCAGTTGCGAACCTTGCTGAAAGAGCGTCTCCGCGGCAGGACCGGCATGAGGCCGCAAGCTCCAGATAATGAGGCCGACACAGAGCAAGAAGAGCGGCAACAGCACATAGGGCCGGTTGAGCCAGCAGCTCAGAAGATTGCCCGCGTTCTGGTTCTCCAGCTCCTTGCGCATGAGCCGGCTCATAAGCGTGCCGGCGCCCTCGGGCTGATCCTCATCCAATCCCGGGTCCCGGTTCTCGGCCACGGTGGCTGCATCGCTTGTCGGCGCCAGTGTGTGCTGGGATTTGCGTTCCAGTTTGCGCCGCATACTGTCAAGCTGGCGCTGCAGGACGAGGCCATCCGCGGGACGGCGGCTCGGATCCTTTTCCAGTAGCTGGCAGACCACCTCGTCCAGGTCGTGTGGCAGATCGAGCACGATCTTGATCGGCCGATCAAACTGGCCATACGCGTGCTTGTGCAAAAGCTCGGCGGTGCTGCGCCCTTCAAAGGGAGGCCGGCCGGTGAGGAGGTGGTAGAGCACGACGCCCAGGGAATACAGGTCGCTGCGCTTGGTCGCCTGTTTGCCCTGCGCTTGTTCCGGGGACAGGTATTCGGCCGTGCCGACGACTCCGCCGGTATTGGTCAGGTGCCTGGCCGCGAAGACGCGGGCGATGCCAAAATCGGTCAGCTTGATTACGCCGGTGGGATCGCGCAGCAGATTGGGCGGCTTGATATCGCGATGAATGATGCCGCGGTCGTGAGCATGTTTGAGGGCAGGACAGATCTGTAAGGCGGCGTCGAGCACTTCCTTCCAGGGCAGCCGGCCGTGCTGGAGCAGCAGTTGCTCGAAGTTGTCGCCGGGCACGTATTCCATGGCATAATAAAAAAGTCCGTCGTGCGTGCCGGATTCGAAGAAGCGGACGATGTTTGGGTGGCTAAGCTGGCCCAGGACTTCGATCTCGCGCTGAAAGCGCTGCAGGAAGCCGGCCTCCTGAGCCAGCTCGGCGGAGAGCACCTTCAGCGCCGCGCGATCTTCGGCCGAGTCGCCATGCGCCAGGTAGACCTTGCCCATGCCGCCGCGGCCCAGTTCCTTGTCCAGGGTCCACTTGCCTAATTTCGCCCCAATCATGATTGGCCGTCCCGTGACGCGATTCAGTGCCTGGCGCCTATCCGGATAGACTCTCATCAGCATATACGATCGACCATTTCATTCCTATCCGCTGAATGTCTTTACATGGAAGCGGGAGTGGCTTGACCCGCAATTCCGAAGACAAGCGAACTAGTGGCAAGCATGCACTCGAATTTGGGCAATCCTACGATGCATTCCCCGCCGCCGTGTACCGCGCTCCCCGACGGGTCCGACGGCCGCTAGAATTGGGGTATGGAAAACGTATTCCGCGATGAGCCGACTGCGGCAGCCGCACCAGGCGCCAGCCCTGCGTCCACAGTTGCCGCCGGCATGCACGCGGGGAAGGATTCTGCCGCCTGGCCGCTCATTCCCGATTACGAGATCCTCGCCGAGCTGGCCGCCGGCGGCATGGGCGTGGTTTATCGCGCGCGTCAACTGAAGCTCAACCGCACGGTCGCGCTCAAGATGATCCGCGCGGGCATTCACGCCGGTGCTCAGGAGCGGGCCCGCTTTCGCATCGAGGCCGAGGCGGTTGCCGCGCTCTCCCACCCCCATATCATCCAGATCCACGACTACGGCGAATGGAACGACATGCCGTACCTGGCCATGGAATTCGCCGACGGCGGCAGTCTAGCCCAACGGCTGGAGCGCGGCTGCTTGTCGCTGACACAAGCCGCGGCGCTGCTGGAAACGCTGGCCCGCGCCGTGCACTTCGTTCACGAGAACGGCGTCATTCATCGCGATCTGAAACCAGCCAACGTCTTGTTCACCGAGCAGGACGTTCCCAAGTTGGCCGACTTCGGCCTGGCCAAACGGCTCGATCAGGAACAGCGCCTGACCCAAACCCGGGCCGTCCTCGGCACGGCCAGCTACATGGCGCCGGAGCAGGCCGCGGGCAACAAGCGCACGCTCGGCCCGGCGGCCGACATCTATGCTCTGGGGGCGATCCTTTACGAACTCCTGACCGGACAGCCCCCCTTCCGTGCCGAGACGCATGAGTTGACCATCCACCTGGTCCTTTCCGAGGACGCGCTGCCTCCCAGGCGGCTCCGGCCGCACGTGCCGGAAGAGTTGGAGGCCATCTGCCTGAAGTGCCTGGAAAAAGAGCCGGGGCGACGCTTTGCCAGCGCCCTGGCTCTGGCGGAGGATCTGCGCCGCCACCAGAACGGCGAGCCGCTCTCGATCCAACCGTTCCGCGCCTTCGAGTGGCATGCCCGCCTGGCGCGGCGCGCCGGCTATGAAATCCTGGAGGACCGGGGAGCGGGCGTGCTCGGGGTTGTCTACAAGGCCCGGCATCTGCGCCTGGGAAGGATCGTGGCCATCGAGATGACTGCCGCCCAGGGGCCGCTCGATGCCGAGCGGCTGGCGCGCCGCGAAGCGGTGGCGCAGTTGCACCACCCCAACATCGTGGAAGTCTATGATTTCGGCGAGCATCACGGGGAATTGTATGTTGCCCGGGAGTACCTGGAGGGGGGCAGCCTCGCCGATGCCAGCGCTGGCCCTTTGCAGCCGGCCGAGCAGACCGCGGCCCTGGTGGAGACGCTGGCCCGCGCTGTCCATTACGCGCACCAACAGGGCCTTGTGCACGGCAGTTTGAGGCCTGCCAGCGTGCTGCGCAGCGCCGACGGCACCTGCAAGATCACCGGTTTTGGCAAGGCCCACCTGTTGCGCTCGCAGCCGGCCACGGCGAGACTGGCCGGTTACCTGGCCCCGGAGCAGGTCGAAGAAGGCGCCGCGGCGCTTGATCCGGCCACGGACGTGTACGCCCTGGGAGCAATGCTCTATGAGTTACTCAGCGGCCGGCCGCCCATCCTGGCGGACACGATCCACGACGCTCTTCAGCAGGTGCGCTTCGGCAAGCCCGAATCGCCCCGCCACTGGCGGCCCGAGTTGCCGCGCGAACTCGAAGCTATTTGTCTGAAGTGCCTGGAGAAAGAGCCAGCCCACCGCTATCCCAGCGCGGCCGCGCTGGCCGAAGACCTGCGCCGCTTTCGCACGGCCGAAGTGCTCTTTATTGACGATCTCGATGAACCGGCGCAGCAGCAGCGCTGGGCTCGACGTGCGGGCTACGAAATCCAGGAGTTGCTGGCCCAGCGTCGGGACGGCTTCACCTACAAGGCTCACCAGCTGGCGCTCGACCACAGCGTGGTTTTGAAGCGTGTTACCGCCCTGTACCGCTTCGTGCCGCCCGCCAAGGAGCGTTTCCGCTGGGAAGCACGCCTGCTGGCCCGCCTGCGCCATCCGAACATCGTCCAACTCTACGACCAGGGCGAGCAGAACGATCTGTCGTATTTCGCGCGCGAGTTTGTCGAGGGCAAGAGTCTCGCGGAAATCGCTGGCCCGTCGCCTCTGCAACCGGCCGCAAGTCACGCTCCCGTCCGGCGTGAAGAAGAGGGGATCCGAGAGGCCGCCAGGCTGGTGGAAGCCTTGGCCAGAGCTATCCACGCCGCGCATGTGGCGGGCATCGTTCACGGCAGTCTGCACCCCGGCAAGATCCACCTTACTCCCGCCGGTATGCCAAAGATCACGAGCTTCCGCAGGGAAAGGTTGCCCGGCCAGGACGCCAGCGACACGCGCCCCGAGACCGAAGTCCGCCGGCTCGCCTGCTACCTGGCACCGGAGCAACTCGAGGGCCGCAGGCGGATGCTCGACCCCACCGCCGATGTCTATGCCCTGGGCGCCATCCTTTACACGTTGCTCACCCGACAGCCGCCCTTCTCTTGCCGGACGCTGGCGGAAACCCTGGCCCAGGTGCAAGCGCAGGCCCCGGCACCACCCCGCCTGCTGCAGGCTGCTGTCCCTGCCGAATTGGAGGTCGTCTGCTTAAAATGTCTAGAGAAACGCCCAGGCCAGCGCCACGGCAGCGCCGAGGCTCTCGCGGACCAGTTGAGCGCGGCCATTCGCTGAGCCGTGTCCCTTTGCATGGTGAGCGCGTGAAGCAGGCGCCGGAAATTCAGTATGACGGCCCAGGCAGTGCCCCGTGGACAGTGGCGCTCGCCCACGGCGCCGGCGCAGGCATGCACACGCCTTTCATGGAGTTCTTTGCCCTGTCCCTCGCCGCGCGTGCTTTTCGCGTGGCCCGATTCGAGTTTCCCTACATGGCGAGCCAGCGCAAGACCGGCAAACGAGGGCCGCCGGATCGAGAGCCCGTGCTGCGTGAAACCTGGCTCGCGGTTGCGGAGAAACTGGGGCGCAATGGACTCGTCATCGGCGGGAAATCCATGGGCGGCCGCATTGCCAGCATGATCGCGGACGAGGTCGGCGTGGCCGGACTCATTTGCCTGGGCTATCCCTTTCATCCCGTCGGCAAGCCGGAGCGCCTGCGCATCGAGCATTTACGCGCCATCAAGACGCCCACCTTGATCGTCCAGGGCGAACGCGATCCCTTCGGCAGCCGCGCAGAAGTCGCCGCCTTCTCGCTATCGGCCGCCATACGAATCAAGTGGCTGCCGGACGGCGATCATAGTTTCAAGCCAAGAAAGAGCTCCGGCCGGAGCGAACAACAAAACCGGGAAGATGCGCTGAAAGAGGTCGCCGTCTTCATCGGCTCAAACCTGAAGAGCCAATGACCTGCCTTTTGCAAATAGTTAGAACCAGGCAAAGTGACTGAAGTGGAGCGGCGGCGCCGTGATAAGGTCGTGAATGGTTTTCCTAATATTGCTTGGCGATCGCTGGGATTGCCTTGATGACGTTCCCGTCGCTATCCGCCAGGACGAAGTAACTGTGGGCTATTCGGGCCGCCGCAGCATTTTCGCCGACGAGAACATTTACACGATAATGGTCCTTCCATAGGCGGTGCACGAGCAGCCTGTACAAGCTGCCTGGCTCCCCCAGCGCGCACATGACATGCTCGCCGATAAGGGCGCGGAGCGCCTCTTGTGCGTGCTTTTTCATGCCTTGCTGTTGTTCGTGTTGCTCGGCGCTCGTCATCGAAACTCCCCAGTCTTGGTTCAGTAGGAGAATGGCCTCAAGCGGAGCTGTAGTCGAAGATGGCTACTATTTGCCACAGCTAGCGCCGTGAATAACGTTCGATACGTCCCGTTGCAGACCTCTTACGCTTTGAACGATTCCGGAAATGAGCTTGGAAATCGCCTCGTTGCCTTGATCGCTCGCCGCATTGAGATGGTCCTGCGCCTTGACCAGTTCTTGCAGCGCTTTCTGCAAACTGGCGACGAGCATGTCATTTCTCGGCGTGCTCTGCCGCGCCGGCAGAGGAGATCGAGCCAGATCCGGCCCTGGGGCCTGATCGTTGACCTGATCTGGGGTGCGCGCCGCGGATAACTGTTCGTTGATCATGGTCCACCTTACCAACTCGCCTTTTGAACGCCGGGAATCAAACCATTGCTGGCCATGTTGCGGAAGCAAATCCGGCAGATGCCGAACTTGCGGTACACGGCCCGTGCCCGGCCACAAAGCCTGCAACGGCGCTTGATGCGAATCCTCTCATGGGGCGGCATCTTGACTTTGTCCGGAGTCCGCCGGCTGGCCTCCAGTTTGGCCATCTGCCTTCGGAATTTGGCATTTTGTGCTGAAGTGGTCATGAGCCTTTTCTCTGGTACGAGTGATGGCACGGTCTAAAGAATCAGGACGGATTGCCTGGTACGCTGCCGCTCCACACGGCGGGCGGTATGCTGCGGGCGAGCAAGAACACCTGCACGACGGTTCCGGTCGCAAACCTTTCCATGATTGCCCCGGTCATGGTCTCGACGTCCAGCCGCGCTTCACGCACCGGAACGCCGGTGATGCGCTTGATCTCTTCGCGCAGCGCCTCGGACGAACTCACGAAAAGTTGCCGGTGAAACTCCTGCATCTGGGCGGCGGCGGCTGGGCTCCTGGACACGGCCTTCTCCGCAGGTGACAGGGCCCCGTGCAGGGTGACCACCAGCGTGTCCTGATTGAGGATCACATTCACCGACTGGGGCGTATGACCCGTGCGCTGAACCTCGAAGTCGATTACCGCCTGGGCAATCTGCTGCCGCATGACGGGATTCGTTTCATCCATTGGCGAGTGTCCTGCTGATGTCGTGGTTGGCTCCTGCAACAAAAAAGCCGGCATGGCCGAACACCTTTGGCGTCCGACCACGCCGGCTTACTCGTTAACGAGCCTTCCCGGCTTGGGACCGGGGTTGCTCTTTACCTAGTCGTCCGACGCTTGCGACTGTCGCTGTCATCAACACTTTTTAGATTCACAAAATCTCTAACGAGCCTATTGTACCTGAGTCAGGGAAGAAAACAAGTGGACCAATCGCGCGCACAATACAAACCATGTGCCGGACGCGGCTCTGCAGACGATCGCGCGCGCTGCAGTCTGGGGAGCGGCGGCAAACCGGAGGCGAACTGCCAGATGAAAGTCCAGTGGAGCGCAGCGCCCAGCAGCACGGCGACGTGAAATGCTTCGTGCGTACCGAACACGCCGGGCCATAGCACCGGCCAGCCCAGGTAGTCCAGCAACGCCCCGGCCGTGTACGCGACTCCGCCCCACAGCAGCGGCCTGACAAGCGCGGCCCCGTACGAGCGCCACAGCGCCACGGCCGAAAGCGCGCCGAGCCAGCCCAGCGCCAGGTAGAACACCAGCCCCAGCCATTCCGAAACGCTGGTAAAGAACACCGTCTTGAGCGTGATCCCGGCGGCCGCGGCTCCCCAGATGAGCAGGAGCATGCCCCAGCGTCCGGCTCCCCGGAACAGCAGTCCATGGGCCGGCGTGAACGTGCCGGCAATGAGCACAAAGATCGCCCCGTGATCCAGGCGCTCCAGAACGGCGCGGGCCTTGCCGCCAAACTCCAGCATGTGGTACACGCCGCTCATCGAAAGCAGGAAGACGCCGGCGCCCACGTAAATCCCGAGGTAGGCAACCCGTGCGCGCGATCCGCGGCCACGGTGGATGAGCAAGAAGCCAAGCACGGCGAAACCGCCGGCGCCCAGCAGGTGCGTGAGCGCGCTGACCGGCTCTCTGAAACCGGGAAGGGGAAGCATGTCCATTCCCGCGATAAGGGCTGCTGCGGCAGACATGTTTGCTTCTCAAAGGCAGAGTCAGAGTTAGAGATCAGAGGTCAGAGGGCGTCTGACCTCTGACCTCTGACCCGGTGGAACGAACCTTCAAGCCGGCACCTACCCCTGGCCGCCGTCATCGCGCCATTCGTCCTTCTGCTGGACATGGTCGAGATGTAGCGTGTGATGCTCGGGTTGCCGGCCTCTCCTGGCACGCCCCAGCATCTGCACGACTTCCTTGGCGTGGATGGGCAATACCAGGCAGCTGGTGGCGCCTGCTGCCAGAGCGGCTCTTACCAGGTCCGGCTGGCCGGCGGGCACGAGGGCCAGAAGCGGAATCGTGGCCCGCCCGACCTGGCTGCGCAGGCCGCGGCAAAGCGCCAGGGCCGCGCCTGCCTCCTGATGGATCTCCACGATCAAAAGGCCCGCCTGTGCTGGGTGCCAATCGCGGTCAAGCGCGGCTATGGTGCTTCCCCTGACCGCATGCACTTGCCATCCCGGCAAAGCCTGTTGCAGACTCGCCAGGCTGGCGGCATCGACATCAAAGGCGACCGCGCGCCTTGAGTCCGGCGACAACCCGAAATCACCGGGAACGGCTGGGGCATCGGGCAGGACAGTCACAGAATGTGCAGTTCGGTCGCGCGCCTTGCTATCCTCGGCGGGCAGCGGCTCCATGGCTGGGTCCGAGCTAATGGCGACCAGTTCCACTTCCATATCCAGCGTTTGACCCGCCCAGCGGTGATTGCTATCGACCATGACGGCCATGCCCTGGACGGCGAGGATACGCACAGGGCTGCCGCCTTCCGCCGGCCGGACCCATTTGCCGATCGTCAGCGTTTGGAAAGGCTTGAAGCAGCGGCGATCCACCTGGCGGACACGCGTGGCGTCGCGCAGACCATAGGCTTGTTCGGCAGGCACGCGCAGCCTCGTCAATGCTCCTTCTGCCAGGCCAACGAGGGTCGATCCCAATCCGGGCAAGCGGCGGTGCTCCGTACCGGCGATGAGTTCGAGCGGCGCGCCTTTGCGGGATGACCGCACCGTGCCATCCTCGAAGCGGATCACATAATGCACGCGCACACGGTCGCCTGGCTGAACCACGATCATCGAGAAACTCCTTCCCGTATTGCCGTCCCCAAACCGGCACGGGCGCGGTGGGCGCCGGTCAATCCAACTCTTTGCGGCAACCAGAATGTCGTCAACGACAAAAAAAACCGACGTGGCCGAATACCAGCAAGGCATTCAACCACGTCGGCTTACTCTTTAACGAGCCCCCCGGCACAAACTGGGTTGCCCTTTATCTAGTCTTCCGACGACTTCGGGAAACGCTTATGCGATTTTCGGCACTTCATCTAAGCTAGCTCGATTCTACGGCTCAAAAACGCGGAAAGCAAGTGCGTCCACTGGGTCCTCATTTGCGGGATTGGCATACCAGTTTATTGCAGATCTTCGCTCAAGTCGCATGGCTCAAGGCCACATGGCAAGATGCTTGGCAGCTTGAACCGCGAGTAATTGCCTGACGACTGAACTTCGTCCTCAAAGTGGGAGTCGTCATGAAATCACAAGGAGAAATCGAAGCCGCCGTCTGCGAGGGGATGAGTCATTTTGAACAGAACTACATGGGCCGGGGGCCAAAGGAGATTCACGCTCACCTGATCAATAACCTGGTCCTGGTCCGCCTGCAGGGCGTACTGACTGCGGCCGAACAGCAACTGGCCAAATCGCTGCCGGCCGATAAAGGCAGAGACTTGCTCAAACAAGTTCGAACCCATTTACTCAAAACGTCGCGCTCCGTCATGGAAACCATGGTGGAGAAAATCACCGGCATCAACGTGATCAGCCTGCACCACGATATCAGCACGGTGACCGGTGAGGAGGTGGTCCTCTTCACGTTGGCCCAGCCGCCCGTTTTCCGAGAGACAAAAAAGAAATGAGGCTTTGCGGCTGGACGATAGCGGGTGCACGAGAGGTTACTTATGTCTCGTACCTGCTCCCTCCCTTGCTCGCTCCAGGTCGATTTCAGCCTCCAAGCGGCTCACTCTAGTTCTCAAGACATCGGACAACACGGCGTGTCCGGCTTGAAAACGCTTATTCACCGCTTCTTCAAGTTGCTTCGCGAGGCTTATGATTTTTTCGTGGATCGCGATGCGCTCTTTATCCGAGTTGCTCAAGTCAAGTTCAGCCCTGAGCACCGCTTGCTTCGCCCGAAATAGTTCTTCGGGCGCGGCTAACGCAGCTTGGTACCTCTTCTCTATCTCCGCTTCGATTCCTTTTACGGCCGCCAAGCGTTCCTTGAAAAGCGTGCGCAGCTTTGAGTCCTCGGCGGCTCGCTCCGCAAGTTGTCCTTGTTTGGCTTGGTCTACTCTCTGGGTGTCTGGCTTATCCTTCGTAACTTCATCGGATATAGCCTTGTCGGCTTCCTTCAACCCGTTCGGCTCGGCCCGCAGAACGCGGGGGTAGATCGCCACGCTGGCCCAGACGACACCGGCAAGCAGCAACCCGACTGCGACAAGTCTGAGTTTAGCCAGGAACATGGATTTCAAAACTCCTTCCGTCAGGTTGATGACGCCCGTCGAGAACACGCCGGCCGTTATCTCCCCAGCAACAAATACCGGTGCGGCCTTGATGGTAGCGGACATTAGCGAGGCCGGGACAGACGCCGAACCCACGTTCTCGGAAAGCACCGATGTTAGCGACGCGGCCGACGGCACCAGGCCGTGACGGATCAAGCGGTTCGCCAGCATCGCCCGCGCCCTTGCCAGCCGGCTCGCCACAGTACCTTCCGGCAAACCAAGAAGTTCGGCTGCTTCTTTGCGACTCTTCTCTTCCAGGTCGCAGACCACGACAACGAGCCGGTACTTGTCTGGGAGGCGAGCCAATTCCTGATCGAGCACAGGCCGGATGTTTTCCCAGAGATCATGCCGCGGCTCTGGCCGGAGTAACTGGCTGCCCCGGCTTTCTCTTGCCTGCCGCCTAGTGGCGGCTCGTCGTGCTGCGAGAGCGGTACGATAGGCAACGCCGTAGAGCCAATTGCCCACGGTGTCGGGCGACCGAATGGACGCGGCCTTGCGAACGAGAACTAAAAAAGTGGCCTGGAACGCGTCCTCCGCATCATGCGCGTTGTGCAATACGCGGCGGCACACGCCCAGGACCATCGGGCCATGCCGTTTGACCAGTGACTCGAACGCCGCCTCATCCCGCCGTTTGACATAGCCGCGCAACAGCTCGCCGTCTGCCGCCAAACTACCTGCTTGCGTCGGCAAGATGTCGCGGAGGTACCGGACAACTTTGTTCAACTGGTTCGCCGCCATCGCTTTGCTTCCGAATCCGGGCAAGGCACTCCTATCTTATACTTGCCGGTGCCATCGCGATTGATCCGTGATGTTTACGTACGGACGTGGAGCGCGGCAACGTTGTCGAAACGCTGACGGACTCCCAACCAGGGCGGCGCCTTCGGGATTGCCGCCGCCACCTTCGGCGATGAACTCCGTTTCGCGGCCGTGGACGACAATACCAATTCGCTGGATGTGTGGACCTTTGAAGTGGCCATCACCAATAGCTCTTGCCGATGGGCTGTTCCGCGGGAACCTCCCGGGATGCCCCCAGCGCCAAACTCGGGGTCGCAGTGATTGAAGTGATTTCGTTCTGGCAGCACACGTCACTGCGGCCCCATTTCACGACTGGCGAGCTATCTGCCCACGTGAACCTACCGGTCTTGACCCGCAGCCTGGCCAGGATTTTTGAGCCGGGGGTGAAGTGGGTATTACAGACATATCGGTTTCTCTCGGGCTTGACTGAAGCGCACAAAGTCCTTAAGGGCCTGGCGCAAGGGGCAGCCAAGGCATGGTTGACGCGCGAAGCGCGGGCGGCGTTACAGCGCATGGAAAGACAAATGACCGCACGAGAGTAATGATTCTTTGACCCCGCGCAGCAGCCTTAGACGTCGCTGAGGCCCGAAGCATTGGCCTGCAAGACAGAAAAAAGGGGGCTGGGCGTCTGGAGTCTTTAAAGATAGCCAATGGTTTAAAGTGCCCCCGACGGCTTTTTTCGCCTATGTCCCTTCCGGTCCCTTCCTCATTACTCCCGAGCGCCGACTTTCTGCCCCGCGCTATCCGGCACATCCCAGAGAAGAACGCGTCCGGAGCCGCCGGTGGCCAGCGTCCGGCCGTCGGGGCTAAAACACGGCGACCACGGGAAGGCCTGCGGGGCGATCAGTGTCTCGCGGATTTCACCGGACGCCATGTCGATCAGGTGAATGCGCGGCTGGGCGATGTCGTGGACATCCACATCCTCTCTTGTGTCTGGAAGTGCCTGGGTGATGAGCGCCAGCCACTTGCCGTCCGGACTGAAAGCCGGCTCGGACAGGTTCGACCTTTCTCCCTTCTTTTTTTCACCCAGGACGACCGTCTTGACCAATTGTTTGTCCGGGACCTGGAAAAGGAACAGCTTTCTTTTCTCCCCTTGCCAGTTGGTGACCGCGAGGGTTCGTCCGTCCGGGGAGAGACGAGATCTGGAAAAATAATCATTCGGATCTGCGGCAAAGGTAGCGACCTCTCGGCCGGTCGTCGCGTCCCACCACTTGAGCCAGCTGCGCGACTTGTCCCACTTTTTGGCTTGCGCATAGACTGCGTAATTGGCCATCATCAGCCGGCCGTCCGGGGAAAAAGCCGTTACGAAAACCGAAGCGTTCGCATCCTTAATGGGGATCGACAGTTTTTCCTTTCCGGTCGCTGTGTCGAACAGCTTCAGGGCGTGGTCATGGCCAACCGTGGTCATTGCCAGAGTTCCTCCGTCGGGGGAGAACTTCTCAAGCTGCAGGCCGTCCGGTAGCGTGCGGTATTGACCGGTCTGGACATCCCACAGGCTCGCCGCTGACCTGGGCTGCCCTTCATAGGTGCCCGGGACCTCTTCGGAGGTGACGAACCTGGTCCCGTCTGGTGAGAGTTGCATGTTGCGGATGCCGCGCGGCGGCTGGTGCTTAAAGGTTTTTGCCAGCTGGCCGGTGGCCAGGTCCCAGGCGCGAACGTTGCCGTCAAAAGTCCAGTTGAGGAAGCGCTTGCCTTCCTTCTCCACTCGTTCGACGTGGCGTTTTGCCCGCGACACATAAAGCGTTTGCCAATCCGGCGAGAGGAAGAAATACTGTGCACTCCCGCGGTAGCCATAGCCGGTTTCAATGGCAGTCAGTTGCTTGCCGGTGGCCACGTCCCAAACTACGACGACCCCTCCAGGATAGTCGCCGGCGATGATGCGCTTGCTGTCCGGGGAATAGTGAATCTCCGAAATGATGCTGGTCCTGTTCGGATGGACCAGCTCCCCTTTCAGCTGCGCTGAGACCGGCTCCAGCTTGACAGCGAACTTCGGAGGAATGACACGGACTTCATGAGACGATGGGGCGACGTGCCCTGCTTTCCAGGCGTCGAAAGCGATGGTGATCGTGGCCATGCCGACGCCAGCTGTTTCCGGGGCCCGCACCGGGCCGTCCAGGTTGCAACCTCAGCATCGCTTTTTCAGCTCGTAGCGCTCCCGAACCGGCGCTTCCCCGGGCTTCTTGGGCGGATAGGCGACTTCGAGCGTCGGGTAGACCTTTTCGGGAATGACCCCCTCATAGCTGACGTAAGTCGTGCTGCCCGGCCCGATACCGGGCGTGCCCACGCCCAGCACGACATCGGTCTCGCGGCCGATGATCAGCTCGTGCGCGCCAAAAAGTCTCACCTGCCAGGGGCCGCCGAAATGGATTATGGGCGCGTCTTTTGGCTTGTCGGAGAATTGCAGCACGCCATTGATATCGACGATAAACGCCTGTTGTTGGACCCGGCCCCCCACGCCTGTCCCCTTCCAGCTCGGCATTTCCATGTCGACCATGACCAGGTAACCCCGGCCTTTGGGATTCCTGGCCAGGAAGCCCTTGACCTGCTCGTCCAGGTCGGCCATGTGGTCGATTTTCATGACGCCGACACCCAGCCCCTTGTGGAGCCGCGCGCCGTCGCGAATCTCTCCGACCTTGAAGGTAAACTGACCCTCCTCAGCGCCTTCCTGCTTTTCTGCGGCGACTTTTTTGGCTGGTTCCGTCAAATCGCCGTTGCCGTTGCGGTCGACGTACAGGGTGTCGCCATCTTGCACGAGCCAGACTTTGGTCTTGGCTTCCGGCCCAAACACCAGCAAGCAGTATTTCGGCTTGGATTTGTAGGCCGGCTCCCTGGCAATCGCGCGGTCCACCTTGGAAAGATCCGCGGCGCAAATCCCTGAGGGCAACAAAGCCAGAAACGACAAGGCTGGTAGAATGCGACGAATCATCGGCTGGTTCCTCCCCAAGTGAATCTCGCAATCCTTATTTGGTTTCGCGAAGCGAGTGCTGCGGCGTGCTCATCCACCAGCGGCTGAAGGCTTCCGGACCCATCACAATATGACGCCTCTCGATAGATCTCATCCCACGAAAAAGTTGCGCGTTACCAGTGGCCCGTGGCTAGTGGTCAGTCGCCAGTTCGATTGCTTTTTTAGCCTCGCTTGGACTTGCTAATATGGATCGGAACTTCGTGCTCTTCACAGACGAGATAGGCCACGCGCTTGTGATCGATGAAGTTTACTTCGTCGGCAGACGAAGCCTGCCATTCCGGCGACTGCCGCGCCGCGAGCAAGGATGCCTCATCGTCAAACCAAAGTTCAGCCACGCCGTCAAAGTCCGGCGCCCGTGCATCGCCTGGGATATGCACAGCCCGGCTCTGAACGAGTCGGCGCAGGCCGGGAATGCGTGCCCCTATAGGCCCGTGCACATCTCGCCAGTAGCAAGCAAATGCTTCGGGCGTGAGATCAGCTCTGCGAGTAATGCAGTAGACGAGCTTGAGCATGGTGCACTATTCAGCGAGGGCGACGGGACTCGAACCCGCAACCACCGGATCGACAGGCAGTCTCAACATAAGGCCGAAGAGCCCCGAATTCCCGGCTTTTTCCTACTATACTCGATCCAGGACCAACTTTCCACCACTAGCGAGCGGTTGCGAGAAAACGCGACGATTTCCGGACTTTCCGCGCGGGGGCGCGGAAGATTCCGCGCGGCCAGGACAGGTTTTCCGAGTAAAATTTTTTACTCCGGTCGATGAGCGGGCTTTGGTTCCGGTAAAACCTAGGCCGAACGAACGCCTGTTTCTCCAAAGGTGTGGTCGTTGTGCCGCGGCTGCCGGCCCGCTGTTCCAGGACGAGCCAGCGCCGCGGAAAAGGAACAGAAGAAAAGTCACCTTGCTCGGTCAAGCGTGCGCTCGACCGTGAAACTTCATGGCTTGTAAGCGTGCCCACACGAGTTGCACGGAACCGTCTCATCGTCTTGCCAAATCAGAAATCAATCCGCCGTTCACCGCACTGAGGACAGCCGTGTTCCGTGGAGACCATATCTGGCTCAACGACGAAGTCTGGTTCGGGTATTTCACGCATTGCTGGTCGCGGTGAATTTGCCGGCCTCCACGAGCTTGAACCTCGATTCTTTGCCCTTGACCTTAATGTCCCGGCGCATGGCCGCAGACAGGGTCGCCTCTGGCGTCTTGCCGCCTGGTGACGTCCAGTAGCCTTTGCTCGCCATCGCGTCGATCATCTCTTTGCAGTTCATGGGATCCTTGGCCTCCGCCAGCACCTTCGCGGCGGCGTCGAGTGCGCTCATCTTCTTGGGTTTCGGTTCTCTCTTGGCCTTCTTGCCCGGCTTTGTTTTTGCGGACATGTCATGTCTCCTATGCGGGTAACAGATACTGGCGTCGCGACGGTGCGACGCAACGACAGCACATTTACCTCTGCTGCCGAGCCAAAGCAAGTTAATTGAGACATGTTTTATCTCTGGTAGTCAGGCGTGAGAGCGGCTGTGAGCAGAATGGACTTGCTGTCGCGGGGGAACAGAGTTAACTAAGCATTCTTCGCCGTCGCAACCCCTACCACGTTGGCGAGTCTGATCGCCGACATCGAGGCGCTTGGCACCGGCGCGACGGATGACCAGATGGCCCTCCGGGTCCGTGCCGAAGGCGAGCTGCGAGCCAACGTCGGCTCAGAAGAAACGGAACGAATGATTTTGGAACTGATCGCCAAACAAGTATCCTGCCGAATGAGCCCCCATCTGCGGACGACAACTACAAGTGCTTTAGATTTGGGACGCCCTTTAAGAAACTGCCATTAAAGGCTTCATA
>DASZFN010001135.1:0-22211 GCA_035939715.1 Gemmataceae bacterium
GCGGTACAGCCGGAATTGCGCCCGGTTGTAGTCGTTAATGCTCAGGAAGTAGGTGTCGTACGCCGTGGATAACGATCGGAGCGCATCAATCACTTCAAAGGCGCGGCGGACCTGGACCTCGACATCGCCTTTGCGGTCGACTTTGCCCAACTCAGCGAGGCTGCCTTCGTAGGCCAGTCCGGCTTCTCGGAGACCCCTCTCTGACGTGGTGACACGCGTGGTCGCCGACTGGACCTGGACGTACGCGCGGGCGATCTCCGCGGCCACCTGATCCTGGATGCGAAACAATTCCACCAGGAGCTGCTGCTGTTCGGCGCGGCGTTCGCGAACCAGGGCACGATTGCCGAGACCAAGATTTTGCAGCTCCCACACCAGCCCCACGCTGACGTCTTCGCGGGCTACTGTGGGATTGCCGTCGCCGTGGGCGCCCGAGGCGAACACGCCGCCCATCAGATAGCCTCCCGGCCCGGAGGGACCGGGGCTGCCCTGCAAGATCAGGCTGGGGACCAGCGGCCGCATGCGCTCCTGCCTGATGCGGACCAGGGCCGCCTGCACGAGGGCCTGCTGCGAGGCGAGCTCGGGCCGGCCGGTCAAGCCGATGGGGATGAGGACATCCACCGCTATCTGCGGCGCGATCAGCGTCACGCGCAGGTTCGGCGGTTCCAGCGGGCTGACGGTCGCGGTGGGATCCAGACGCAATACCCGGGTCAGGTCGGCGCTGGCCAGCCCCCACTGCTCCCTGGCGGTGGCGATCGCATCCTCGAAACCGGCCAGCAAGGCCCGGGCGCGGTGCAAGTCCGTGGGCTTCGCGACGCTGACGCGCTGCAAATCGATCGCCTTGCCAAGCGCCACGCCCTTGTCGACTACGTCCCGGGCGGCAGCCAGTCGTCCGCGGGCTTGCTGCACGTCGAAGTAGGCCACGGCCACCGCCAGCAGGGCTTCGTTGCGGGCGGTCTGCACGTCGATGGCTCGGGAGCGGAGTATTTGCCGGGCCGCGAGAGGCGCGAACAGAGCGTCTGCCGTCGCCACCCTGGCGGTAAGGCCGGCGCCGGCGAAGAAGGCGTCCTTGGAGTTGATGTAGAAATTCCCGGACTGGCCCTCTGTACCACCGTCATGCCGGTAGTAGCCTGTCCCGACGTTGAACGAGGGCAGCCAGAGCACCCTGGCCTTCGCCAGCTCGGCCTCCGCGAGTTGCACGCTCGACTCAGCCGCCGCGATGATTAGCGGGCGGGCGCCCGCCAGACGCAGGGCCGTCGCCAGGTTGATCGGTAGCGGTCTGTCTGCCCCCTGTGGCTCGGCGGGAGGCAAAGTGGCAGCCGCCTCGCCAACCGAGTGGATCGGTCCGTGAAGAACATCGCGGCAATCGCTGCAGACGGCAGGCAACGGTGGCTGAGCTTCCGGGAACCGTTCTTGCGCCTTAAGGGGCATTCCATTGACACCGGCCCCCCAAGCGATGGCGAGCGCCGCAACAAACAGCCGACATTGTTTCTCGCTCCACATTTATGAGTGACTCCCTCCACCGACAGCCGGCAGACTTGCTCGCGCTCCAGCGCGGGCCATGGCCCGACCAGGTTATAGATAACCCGGAGAGCGAGCCGACTAAAAATAGGGAGAACGCAAACAAACTCGCGGTTTGAGAAACACCTTCCCCAGCGTCACGATAGTTCTGGATCGACCGAATTGTCGGAGGATGCGAAGCGTCTGAAAAGCGCAAACCGTTTCGAGCAATGGGGGAGCCGTTAAAGACGGCGCCGTCGGCAAAACTGTTACAAGAAGGACGGCAGCTAATTGTCCGCGCGGAGACTGGACCAACCGTTCTGCCTGCCAAAATGACTTTGCCAGTTGCCAACTGACTTTGCCACGGTCGGCAGCGTGCTGCCGGGTCTTTGTTAGATAGCTCGCAGTGATGCCCGGGTGGGCTGGTCCTGGTGGGCAGTGTGCTTGCTCAGGGTTGGCACCAGAGCGCCTCGCGCAATGCCTGCGGGGTTGGCAGGAACCACCAGGATAGTTTGGGCTTACCTTGACTGCAGCCACACCGAGCGCAGTCACCGGCAGGCACGCACCGATAGAAGGGCGGGTAAGGCGGCCAGCATTGGCGCGGGTACGGGTTCGGACAGTAGTCATCGGGACAGCCGCAGCGCGGGAAGCAAGCGTTGGTCCAGCGGAAGCAATTCAAACACTTCGCTTGCGAGCAGCACGTGGGGGTCCTGGTGGAAGTGGCAGTACCACAAGGCGGCGCCGGCCGGGCATCCTGGGCGCGCGCCGAAGCGCAAGCAGCCACTGCCATCAGAAGGCACAGGAAGCCAGGGCAAGCGATTTTCATGGGGTCCCCTCCTGAACCGGCATGCGAACTGGTCGGGCATTGCCTTCTTCCGCCAGACGCAGCTCCCAGCCGCCGCCTATAGCGCGATAAACGGCGACCAGGCCGAGCGCGATGTCGCCTTGCGCCTGGGCCAGCAGATTTTGCTGCTGCGCCAGGAATTGCTCAGCGATAAACACCGGCGTGTAGTCGATGGCCCCGGCATTGAATTGATCCGTGGCTAGTTTGAGCGTACGTTCCGCAGCTTTGACGCTGGCGGCGAGGTGCGCCGCTTCCGTCCGGGCATTCAAGTACGAAATGATGCCGTTTTCAACCTCGCGGGCCGCGCTCAGGACTTGCTGTTGATAGGCCGCCACCAGTTCCTGGGTCTTGAAATCCTGGAAGCGGACGTTGTTAAGGATGCGCCCATAGTTCAGGATGTTCCACTGGAACGCCGGCCCGAACTGGCCGGTAAAGCTTTTCGTCCGTTCTCTGGAGGTTCACGGCGATCTCTTCTTGCGTCTTGGCCAGGTCGTCCTGTGCTTTCACCTTGCTGACGTTGGCCAGAGCATTGGTGACGGCCGCCTTGGCCTGGGCCAGGGCAGCCTGAGCCTGGGCCACTCCGTCCCTGGCCTTCAAGACCCCGGCGTCGGCTGCTTGCACGCCGGCCTGAGCCTGGTTAACGGTTTCTCGCGCCGCCTGGAGCTGGGCCTGGACCTGATTCACCGTGTTCTGGTACGGCTCTGGCTCGATCTCCAGCAACAAATCCCCCTTCTTCAGCGGCTGATTCGCCTGGGCGTAGACCTTCTTGACCTGTCCCTTGACATACGGCACTAGCTGGATGACATACTGCGTCGTCACCGCCTTCGGAGACAACGGCGCGCACAGCATCCAGGCCACGACCACGCCGCCAATCATGAGCACGCCGGCAACGATGGTCCAGGCAATCGGATAGGGGCGCGGCTTGACCAGTTTCAGCTTGAAAAGCACCAGCACGATGGCGGTGTACACAACGAGCAAAAAGGCGATCATGGCCGGACCTCCTCCTTGGCTACGAACGAGACGGGCTTCAGAAAGGCCCAGATCAGCGCCACCGGCCAAAGCAAGCCGAGCGTGGCCACGCCGAGCCAGCCCGTCACGTTAATGGCCGCGGCCTGCGGATGCGCGCGTTGTTGCGCAATCTTGCCCGGTAATTGCCCCACCGTGACGACGAGGATCACCGTCACGGCAAGCAGCACCGCGAAAACGACGAAGGCCATGATGTCAAAAACGTCGATCATGAGCGCTTTCCTCCACTTACCTAAATTCCCCACTGCCGACAACCATATGCCACCCGGCCACATAGCGTTATTGGACTTTGGTCCAATTAGACCAAAGTCCAATAGTCTGGAATTCCTCGCCAACTACATTGGCAAGTAAGAGGCAAACCTCCCCGCGGCAATGGGTACCTTGCGCGACGGGGCCTGGGCGCTTGTGTTCACGCCGGACGGGCGTTACCTGACAAAACGATGAAAGCGTGTCCCGTGGTAGCGGGCAGGCTGCCTCGGCGGGGTGCTCGCGGCCCGAATCGGGCTGCTGCTGGGAACGCATACACAATGAAAATCGGCAGGCGCGCAGCCAGGTTCCTGAACAGGCGTCTCATGCGCCTGCCGCTGCTTTCCTTGCAGGCGCTGCTTTTCCTGTGCGCGGCCGCCTCAGCCGCCGGATCGGATCCCCAGCGCGTCCTGCTCCTGTACGGCTCCCAAAAAGATCTGCCGATGAATCTGCTCATCGACAGCCGGCTCCGCTCGACCTTTCGTGAAAAGCTGAGCGACAGCGTCGAGCTGTACAGCGAATACGTGGATGTCAGCCGTTTTCCCGACAAGGGCTATCCGCGAAAACTGCTTGAGCACCTGAAAGACAAGTACAGGGCGCCTGGGCTCGACCTGATCGTCGTTGTCGAAGCAGTAACCCTGGACCAGGTCCAGTTGCACCGGGACCGGTTCTTCCCGGCCACTCCCGTCGTGTTTTGTTGCGTTACCGATGCGGAGTGCAAGGCCCGCACGATTCGGCCTGGGGTGACCGGGATCCCTGCGAAGTTGGACTACAGGCCGACGCTGGAGGCAGCTCTCCGGTTCCACCCCGGCACGAAGCGCGTCGTGATGATTAGCGGCGCGTCGAAGAGTGACAATGAGACCATGGAAGACGCTATTCACGACTTCCAGCCGTTGGCCGGCCAGGTTGAGTTCAACTACCTGGTCGGCCTCCCCATGGCGGATCTACGGCATGAGGTCGCGCGGCTTCCGGCAGACACGATAATTATTTATCTCAGCATCGATCGGGACGGAGCCGGCAAATTCTTTATTCCCCGTGATGCGCTGGACCAGGTCGCCCAGGCCGCGAGCGTGCCAATTTACGGGTATTACGACTCCTACCTGGGGCACGGCATCGTCGGGGGGTTCCTGGCAAGTTTTGACATCGAAGCGTCCAACGCGGCACACCTGGGATTGCGCATTTTGGCCGGCGCGAAACCCCAAGAAATGTCCACTGCTGAGTCAACTTCTTGTGCCTACATGTTCGATTGGCGCGAGCTCAAACGCTGGGGCATAAACGAAGAAAGCCTCCCGCCCGGCAGCATCGTCCGCTTCAGGGACCCGAGTTTCTGGGACCTCTACCGCTGGCATGTCATTGGCGTCCTCTCTCTTTGCGTCGTCGAGGGGGCCCTGGTCCTGGGTCTCCTGGTGCAGCGGGCCAGAGCGCGGCGCACCGAAAGGGAGCGGACGCGGGCGGAAGAGCGGTTCCGTTTGGTCGTCGAGTCCACACCCAACGCCATTGTCGTGGTAAACGTGGACGGCAACATTGTGCTGATCAACTCGCAGTGCGAGGCAGGCTTCGGCTACCACCGCGACGAACTGGTCGGCCAGCCCATAGAGATCCTCCTGCCGGAACGCTACCGGGCCCTCCACCCAGGCTACCGGGCAAGCTTCTTCGCGTCCCCCCTGGCCCGGCCGATGGGAGCGGGCCGCGAGCTGTACGGCCGGCGCAAGGACGGCAGCGAGTTTCCGGTCGAGATTCGCCTCACGCCGATCCAGACCGGCGCGGGCGTCCTTGTCCTCAGCGCCATCATGGACATCAGCGAGCGGAAGCGGGCCGAGGAAGCAAGGCGGGACCTGGCACACGCTTCGCGCCTGGCCATCGTGGGTGAACTTACTGCCTCCATCGCCCACGAGATCAACCAACCGCTGGGGGCAATCCTGAGCAACGCCGACGCTGCGGAAATGCTTCTGGAGTCCACTCCGGCAGCTCTCGATGAAGTGCGGCAGATCCTCCACGATATCCGCAAGGATGATCTGAGGGCGAGTGAAGTGATCCTGCACCTGCGCGCACTCCTGCGCAAACGCGAGCTGGAGATGCAACCGCTCGATCTCAACGTGGTAACGTCGGAAGTCCTGACGCTGGTCCACGCAGAATCGCTGCGCCGGGGGATCGTGATGGAGACGGACCTCGCCGTCAATCTCCCTGCCGTTCGAGGGGATAAGGTCCACTTGCAGCAGGTGCTGCTAAATCTCGTCCTCAACGGCATGGAAGCGATGGCGGACATTCCCGAAGCGAAGCGCCTCGCCGTCCGTACCCTGGTGAATGAGAACGGCTGCGTGGAAATCGCGGTAACGGACGCGGGGAGCGGCATCCCACCGGATAGACTCCGCAGTCTTTTCGACCCATTCTTCTCGACAAAAAAGGAGGGGATGGGTCTGGGGTTGTCCATCGCCCGATCCCTGGTCGAAGCGCACGGCGGACGCATCTGGGCGGAAAACAACGTCGGCGTCGGAGCGACCTTCCGCTTCACCGTTTCCAGCGGAATGCAGAAGCCGGGCAAGGCGCCCGCCGACATGGAGAACGTTACTCAGGAATTGACTGCATGAGCCCGTTGACGCGCATTATTCATGTTGTCGATGACGATGATTCCATGCGGACAGCCGTGATGCGTTTGCTGCGGGCAGCAGGCTACGAGGTCCGTGGCTATTCCTCCGCCGGGGAGTTCTTGCTTGCCCAGCCTGGAAACATGCCGGGATGCATTGTGCTGGACGTCTGCATGCCCGGCCTTGACGGTCTCGACCTTCAAGCCGCGCTCGGGGAGCAAGATAACGCGCTCCCCATCATCTTTCTCACGGGTCATGGCGACATTCCAATGAGCGTGCGCGCCATGAAAGCCGGCGCTGTGGATTTCCTCACGAAACCGGTGAAGCGGGAGGCGCTCCTGAATGCCGTCCAGAGCGCGCTGGCCCATGATGCGGAAAACCGGGCGGCCCGAGAAACAGCGGGCACTTTGCGTTCACTTTACGAGGGCCTGACCCCGCGTGAGCGTGCCGTCTTCGCCCTCGTGACCGCAGGCAAACTGAACAAGCAGATCGCCATTGAACTTGGCACCTCCGACCGCACGGTCAAGGCTCATCGGGCCAAGGTCATGGAGAAGATGCACGTCGCTTCGCTGGCCGAGTTGGTTCACGTGGCCGAGCAACTTCAAGCAGGCGCCCGCCCCGGTGAAGTCGAGCACTGCCGATCCATTTAGTGGGTCTTGGTACATTGGACGAAAGGGCAACCTCTTCTTCCCCAAAGTACAATATCGCCCGATCTCGCGCGCCCCGATAATCCCACGAACCGTGAAACCGATCAGTGCGACCCGTCGCCTAGCGCAGAACGGATCGAGCGACTTACAGATGCTGGGCGCGATGCCAACTATCGTTGTCGTGGAGGACGACGCCAGCATGAGCCAGGCCATGGAGCGGATCTTGCGCGTCGGCGGCTTCGGCGTAGTCGTGTTCGATTCCGCAGAGGCGGCCCTCGAAGCCGGCGCGGCAACGACGGCCGACTGCCTGGTGCTCGACATTCGTCTTCCCGGGATATCAGGATTTGAGCTGTACCGGCGGCTGCTTCTTGGCGGCGGGCAACCTCCGGCCATATTCATCACGGCGCACGATGAGCCGGCCGTTCGTGAAGAAGCGGAGAGGCTGGGGGCCAGGAGTTATCTGGTAAAGCCGTTTTCCGGGCGAACGCTTTTGGATGCCGTCACTGAGGCGCTAGCAGCCCGTTGACCACAAGGAGACCACTCCATGACGCTGACATCAGCAAAGAAAACACCGCAAAGCGCGAGGGACAAAAAGCCAACGCGAGAACTTAATGGAGCGGATTGCTCGAGCCGCCCGAAACGAGGTCTGCCGAATTGGTTGCTGCTGGGCCTGCTTGCGGCCGGCTCCTTCGGGGCGACGTTCGCCATTGTCACGTGGAACCGCCGCTCCACGCCGGCGCCTTCCGACGGCCCGCCCGGCATGGTGTGGGTCCCCGGCGGCGAGTTCACCATGGGCACTGACTCCGATCTCGGCCACCCGGACGAGAAGCCGGCCCATCGCGTGCGTGTGGACGGCTTCTGGATGGACGAAACCGACGTCACCAATGCTCAGTTCCGCCAGTTTGTCGAGGCCACGGGATATCTCACCACGGCCGAGAAGCCAGTCGACGTCGAGGAAATCCTGCGTCAGTCGCCGCCCGGCACGCCCCCGCCGCCCAAGGAGAATCTCGCGCCCGGGTCGCTGGTGTTCGTGGCGACCAGGGAGCCCGTAACCCTGGCCGGTCCCGACGCTCACCGCGCGTGGTGGAAGTGGACACCCGGCGCCAACTGGCGGCATCCGGAAGGACCGGGCAGCAGCATCGACGGCAAGGACGATCATCCTGTCGTTCACGTGTCCTGGTTGGATGCGGTGGCCTATGCCCAGTGGGCCGGCAAGCGTTTGCCCACCGAGGCCGAGTGGGAGTTTGCCGCGCGCGG
Organism: Gemmataceae bacterium; assembly: GCA_035939715.1. Taxonomy (GTDB): domain Bacteria; phylum Planctomycetota; class Planctomycetia; order Gemmatales; family Gemmataceae; genus DASZFN01. The sequence goes on from DASZFN010001135.1 coordinate 8,103, forward strand.
CGGCCTGGACGCCAAGCCCTACGTGTGGGGCGATGACAGGCCGACCGAGACCAACATCCACGCCAACATCTGGCAAGGAGACTTTCCCTATCGCAACACGGCGGCCGATGGCTATGAGCGCACCTCGCCGGTCAAGGCGTTCGCGCCCAACGGCTATGGTCTGTATGACATGGCCGGCAACGTCTGGCAATGGTGCAGCGACTGGTATCGGATCGACCTGTACCGCCAGCGCGCCGGCCAGCCCGTGACGGTCAACCCCACCGGACCCGAAAAGAGTTTCGATCCGCGTCAGCCTTACAGTCCGCTCCGCGCACAAAGGGGCGGCTCTTTTCTCTGTAACGACGCTTACTGCACGCGCTATCGGCCCAGCGCCCGGCACGGCTGCACGCCCGACACAGGCATGTCGCACATCGGCTTTCGCTGCGTGATGACGCCCGCGCGTGCGGACAAAAATCGGCAGTAGCTGTGCCGTAGGACGGATTTCAATCCGTCCACAAAGCGTTTGCAACGACAGCAGATTGGAACTCTGCTCGACCGTTGCCGAAAAATGTGGGTGAACAGAGAGCCCGGAACGGAGAAGCCGCATTGGGGCGGGAGCGTTTCCCGCCCGATAATTCTCAGTATCGCACCAGGAGAGCGCAAATGCTGAAGAACACCAGACTGCAGATGATCGTCATGCTGGCGATCGGCGGACTGTTCGGCTATGCGGCCGCGTCAGGAAGGCTTGACGTGTTCCGCAAGGCGAACGCCAGCCCTCCCCAACCATCCGTCGCCGAGAAGGAAAGGAGTTCCGCCCAGGCTGCCGCTGCCACATGTTGCGTGGAAGGAGCGCCCAAGGCGCAGCTCGTGGCCATGGCCGATCCAAAGGTGACCAACACCGCCGCCAAGTATCACGCGGAAGGCACCAAGCCCAACATCTTGTTCATCATGGGCGACGATATTGGCTGGATGCAGCCAAGCTGCTACCACCGTGGCCTGATGGTCGGCGAGACGCCCAACATCGACCGCATCGCCAAGGAAGGTGCGATTTTCATGGACTATCTGGCCGAGGCGAGCTGCACCTCCGGGCGCAACGCTTTCATCACCGGCATGTATCCGCTGCGCACGGGCATGATCCCGCCGCAGTTGCCCGGCAGCCCGAGCTACCTGCAACCGGGGACGCCGTGCCTCGCCAAGTTCCTGTTGGATCTCGGCTACAGCACGGGCGAGTTCGGCAAGAACCATCTGGGCGACCATCCCGCGGCCCTGCCAACGGCGCACGGCTTCCAGGAATACTGGGGCTACCTCTACCATCTGGACGCCATGCAGCAGGTGAGCTTCCCAGACATCAATAGCACCCCGCTCGTCCAGGCGATTGTGCCACCCAGGAAGGTGGAGCCGATTCCCGGCATCGAACCACCCGCGGGGGCGATTACTCCCGAACAAGGGGTATGCATGGCAGTTCCGCGCCCGGTGATCTGGATGAAGTCTCCCGACGGCACGGCCGAGAAACAGATGGGCAAGGATGAAGGCCCGCTCACGCTGGAGCGGTCGAAGACGGTGGACGAGGAAATCTCCACCCACGTCATTGACTGGCTGGACCGCAACGACCCCAAGAAGACCAACAAGCCATTCTTCGTCTGGTACAACCCGGCACGCATGCACGTCTCGACAGTGCTGTCGCCGAAATATGCAGACATGGTTGGCACCAAGGGTGGCAGAGACTGGGGCACCAACGAAGCCGGCATGAAACAGATGGATGACAACATCGGCTATGTTTTCAAGAAGCTCGAGGACATGGGCCAGATGGATAACACCATCATCGTCTTCACCACCGACAACGGTGCAGAGGCGGTCACCTTCCCTGACGGTGGGGTCACGCCGTTCAAGGGCCAAAAGGGCCAGACCTGGGAAGGCGGCTTCCGCGCTCCGTGCGTCATCCGTTGGCCCGGTCACATCCAGCCAGGCACGGTTAAGAACCAGCTGTTCTCGTCGATGGACTGGTTGCCGACGTTTGTTGAAATCGCCGGCGGAGCCAAGGGCAACGAGCTCAAGGCGCAGATCGAGAAAGGTGCGTATCCCGGCATCGTCAAGACCACGCTGGATGGCGTTAACCAACTCGACTACCTCACCGGCAAGTCGGAGAAGTCGGCGCGCGACACGTTCTTCTATTACGCGGGCGCGACGCCGTCGGCGGTGCGCTTCAAGAACTGGAAGTTCTACTACAACATGGCGGCGGGCGGTGCGCTTGGGTGGTTCGATCCTCTCATCGACTATCACTGGACCATGATCCAGAACATCAAGCGTGATCCCTTTGAGCAGTCGGTCGGCCCGGACCAAAAGACGGCCATGAGTATGGGCGGTGCCATCGGTGCGCCAGCGACGGCTTATATCTATGACTGGAACATCCTGCCGATTGGCCAGTTGTTGTGGGAGAAGGAGCTCATGTCGTATAAGACGTACCCGCCGCTGCAAGCGCCGGAGACCTATAACCTGGATGGCATCCTGAAGAAGGTTCAGGCGGCCCGCGCCAAAGGCGAGTAGTGAGACGAAAGTAATGTCACGGGCGGGCGGTCCGCAAGGGCCGCCCCGCCTCTTGTTCTCCCGATAGCAGTGGCAATGGGCCATTTTTCGCGGGACTTCATCATTCCTGAAGGCGGTTGCGCAGACCACCCTGATCTCGCTACCCCGCAGCGCGGCGAGGTTACGAATGGGCAGTCAGCGCCGGGCAAAGGAGCATAATCATGGCACAGTCGCTGGTGGTTCTGAAATTCGACACTCCCGAGGGCGCCGAGCAGGGACTGGCGATCGCCGTCAATTTGCAGAAGCAGCATCTGCTTGAGATTCAGGATGCTGCGCTCGTGACGTGGCCGAAGGGCAAGAAGAAACCAAAGACACGCCACGGCGCGGACGCCTGCAGCGGCGCGTGGTACGGCGCGTTCTGGGGCATGCTGTTCGGCTGGATCTTCTTCGTCCCCTTCCTGGGCGCCGCCTTTGGCGCGGCCGTGGGCGCCCTCAGCGCCCACTTTGCCGATTATGGGATCGGCAACGATTTCCTCGAGAGGTGCGCAGCAAGGTGACGGAAGGGACTTCCGCGCTCTTCTTACTCCTGGGGCAGGTGACGACCGATCGGGTTGTCGAAGCCTTCAAGGCCGCACCGAAGTTCGAGATCATCGCCAGCAACCTCTCGAACCAACAGGAAGAGAAGCTCAAAGCAGCGTTTGCCCACTAACCAACAAGCCAGCTCCGGCAGGCCACGGCCACAAGGAAATCATGGACCACCAAGAAAAAAGACACCAACACCACGAAAAAGAACGCCATGAGCGGATCGAACGGGAGAAGGAAAAAGAGCGCGCGGAGGAAAAGCTTCCCGTTCGCATTCACCCCGCCTGGTTTGTCGGACTCGGAGTGCTGTTGATTCTGATCATTGTCCTGGGGTGGACATTCTTGCTCTAAGCTCCATTGCTGTCCGTGATCGCGCGGTAATTGGCTACAGCGAGAGAAAAGGGGACGCTGCTCGTTTCGCCCGGTGATGGCTGATTGACAAGGGCGGCACGCCGAAACGAACTGCGTCCCCTTTTTAGAGGAGTGCGTCCATGCTAAAGAATCCGAAGGCTCAGCTGGTGTTCGTCCTCTGTGTTGGCTTGCTCGCCGGCTACGCCGCAGCGTCGGGGAAGTTCAACCCGTTCCAGAAGGCGGACGCAGGCCCGCCGCAACCGGCATTCGCGGTTGACGGCCCAGCCGGCGCCGCAGCAATCGGGCACCGATCCATCGACGCCCGCAAGGCCGATACTCGCCTCGCGGCGCATAACAGCGCCGTCCAGCAGAAGGCCGGCGAAGCCGGCAAGAAGCCGAACATCCTCGTCATCTGGGGCGACGACATCGGCTACTGGAACATCAGCGCCTATAACCGCGGCATGATGGGCTACCGCACGCCCAACATCGACCGCATTGCCAGGGAAGGCGTCATCTTCACCGACTGCTACGCCCAGCAATCCTGCACCGCCGGCCGGGCCTGCTTCATCACGGGGCAGAGCGGCTTCCGCACGGGGCTCCTCAAGGTCGGCCTGCCGGGGGCCAAGGAAGGGCTTTCCGACAAGGACCCCACGATCGCCGACTTGCTTAATGTGCAAGGTTATGCCTGCGGCCAGTTTGGCAAGAACCACCTCGGCGACCGCAACCAGCATCTGCCGACGGTCCACGGCTTCGCGAACTTCTTCGGTAACCTGTATCACCTGAACGCCGAAGAGGAGCCGGAACACCTGGATTACCCGAAGAACCCGGAATTCAAGGCGCGGTTCGGCCCGCGCGGCGTCCTCAAGTGCAAGGCGACGGACAAGGACGACGAGACGGTGGACCCGCGCTTCGGCAAGGTTGGCAAGCAGACCATCGAAGATACGGGCCCGCTCACGCGCCAGCGCATGGAGACCGTGGACGACGAGATCACGGCCGGGGCGCTCGATTTTATCGATCAGTCCCATAACGCGGGCAAGCCGTTCTTCGTCTGGTGGAACTCGACGCGCATGCACATCTGGACGCACTTGCAGAAGGGCGCCGAAGGCAAGACCGGGTTTGGCATTTACCCGGACGGCATGGTCGAGCACGATGCCCACGTCGGCCAGCTCCTCAAGAAACTCGACGACCTGGGCATCGCGGAAAACACCATCGTCATGTACTCCACGGACAACGGCGCCGAGTGCATGACCTGGCCCGACGGCGGCACCATCCCCTTCCGCGGGGAGAAGAATACCAACTGGGAGGGAGGCTACCGCGTTCCCTGCGTGCTCCGCTGGCCGGGCGTCGTCAAGCCGGGCACCGAGATCAACGACATCATGTCGCACGAGGACTGGCTTCCTACTTTCCTGGCCGCCGCCGGCGCGCCGGACATCAAGGCCAGGTTGATGAAAGGCTACCCCGCCGGCGACAGGACATACAAGGTCCACCTCGACGGCTACGATCAGACCGACTTGCTCGCAGGTCGTGGCCCGGGAAAGCGCAAGGAGTTCTTCTACTGGACCGATGACGGCAATCTCGCCGCGCTGCGCTACGATCAGTGGAAATTCGTTTTCCTCGAACAGCGCGCTCACGGCCTCAAGGTCTGGCAGGACCCCCTGACGCCGCTGCGCGCGCCCCTGCTGTTTACTCTCCGCGGGGATCCATTCGAGCGGGGCGAACACGAATCAGGAGGTTACGAGCGCTGGTATATCGACCACCTGTTCACGTTCGTGCCCGCCCAGGCGTACGTGGCGCAGCACCTGGCGACCTACCAGGAATTCCCGCCGCGCCAGAAGGCCGGCAGCTTCTCACTCGAACGAGTGCTGGAGAAACTGCAGGAGGCAGGAACCGAGAACCAGTAGTCAGCTGCGTCCCATTTTTTCGAACCTGTTTCCATGTCAAAGGGAGTTTGAACATGATTCGGATCAGTCATTTGTGGCTCTGCGGTGCAGCCTTGGCCCTGGCATTCCTCACGGGCTGCGACTCGACATCTACCAGTGCGCCGAAAGGCAGCGCCGCCGGCGACGTCCTGCTGTTGGAGGTGGACGAGATCGAAATCTTACCCGGCGCCGACAAAGACATCCATGTGAAGACCGGCAAGGCCGTGTCGGCGGAAGCACCAAAAGATTCCGGCCTTACGGCCAAGGTGGCGGACGGCAAGGTGACGATCTCCGCGACCCAGGACGCCAAGGAAGGCACCCACGAAGTGAACGTCAAGGGCGGCAAGAAGGACGCGATTATCAAAGTGAAAGTCAAGAAGTAGGGGGAGGATGCAATGATGTCCAGGGAGCCGGTGGTGCTTTGATGGCGCGGCGGTGACCCGGAACAGCGTTCGCTGGACACGCAATCATTCGGAGGCTGTGATGCACCTCACCAGTTGGGATTACCTGACCTTCCTGACCCTCTTCATTGTCGTGGCGGGGACCGTTGGCGTCGCCGTTTTCATCCTGGGGCTGCCGGGCCGAATTGCCATCGCCCGCAATCACCCGGACGCCGAAGCGGTGAACCTCATGGGCTGGCTTGGCTTCCTGGCCATCGTGCCCTGGGTCCAGGCGTTCATCTGGGCGTTCAAGCCCACAAATATCATCGACATCCGGCGTTTCCCCCCAGAGGAGCAACGCGCCATCAAGGAACAGATCGCCAGGCTCACCGGCAAGGAAGAGAAGGAGCCTCCGGCGGAGCCGAGGAGCACGACACCGCCTGCCGGCAGCGATAAGTAAAGGGGAGGGCCATGACTCTTGCCCTGGCGATGACCTTCGGCTTTCTCTTCCTGGTCTGGCTGATCTTCTTCAAGCTGAAGCTGATCAAGTTCAGCATCATGTGGGGGATCCTGTGCGCGTTCTTCTTCCTCCACGTGCTCCTGATCTTTTTGATCGGCCTGCGCTTCGTGACCCCCTACTCGAAGGACGCCAAGGTGATTCAGTACACGATTCAGCTCATTCCGCGTCTGCCTGAACCCACGCTCGTGACCGGGGTGCTGGTCAAGCCGAACGTGCCGGTCAAGAAGGGGCAGACCTTGTTCCAGTTCGACCGGCGTCCCTACGAGTACAAGGTCAACGCCGTGAAAGCCCAGCTGGCGGCGGCCCAACAACACGTTTTGGAACTCAAGGCACAACTGGATGCGGCCACCTCCGCAGTCGCCCAGGCCCGGGCCCAGCGCGGGGTCCTCAAGGGAGCACTCAATGCCGCCGCCGGTAGTGTGACCCAGGTCAAGGCCAAGCGCAGCCTGACTCAGAGCATTTTCGCGATTTTCGATGCATTGCACAAGGATGACGCGGGAGCGATCACCAAGCTGAGATTTGACGAGGCGCGCCAGGGAATGGCGGAAGCCGATGCGGCGGTCCTGGTCGCCCAGGCCAACGAGGCTAAGGCCCGTGTGGCGTACCAGGAAGAAGCCGAGGCTACCATCCAGTTCGCGCTCGCTAACGAAGAGAAGGCCCGGCTGGCCTACAAGTCCGAGATCAACGGCGAAAATACGACCGTGGCCCAACTCAAGGCCGATCTCGCGCTGGCACTCTATTACCTGGACAACACCACCATGGAAGCGCCGGAAGACGGTCAGGTCATCAACCTCCAGGTACGGGAGGGCATGGTCGCCGGCACCGTTCGCTTTGGGGCCATCGCCTCCTTCGTTGTCGATGCCGATCGTTACCTGCTGGCCAGCTACAATCAGGAAGTTTTGAAGTACGTCAAGAGCGGACAGCCGGTGGAGGTCGCCTTCGATCTCTATCCGGGGCAGATCTTCAAGGGAAAAGTACGGGCCATTTGGCAGGGCAGCGGCGAGGGCCAGTTGTTGCCGAGCGGCGACCTGCCCAAGTTCAACCCGGTCCCTGCCCAGGTTCCGCAGGGCCAATTCGCCGTGCAGATCGAGCTGGAAGACGAGGATCAGGCGCAATTCCCGATCGGCGCACAGGGCGTCGCCGCCATCTACACACAGCAGGGTAGCTGGGCCGATTTGCGACGGATTGAGATCCGGGCCCGCACCTGGATGAACTGGCTGTATCCGTTACCCTTTTGACAAAGGAGTTTGATCATGGCATCGTCACTGGTGGTTCTCAAGTTCGACACGCCCGACGGCGCCGACAAGGGGCTGGAGGTAGCCGTTGGCCTGCAGAAGCAACATCTGCTCGAATTGCTCGACGCGGCCACGGTAATCTGGCCCAAAGGCAAGAAGAAGCCCAAAACGCGTCACCTGGGTGACTCCACCTGCGCTGCGGCGTGGGACGGCGCCTTCTGGGGCATGCTGTTTGGGTGGATTTTCTTTGTGCCTTTCCTTGGCGCCGCCATGGGGGCGGCCGTGGCCGCACTTAGTGCGCACTTCGCGGACTACGGCATCGGCAGAGATTTCCTCGAGCAGGTGCGCAGCAAAGTAAAGGAAGGAACTTCTGCCCTGTTCCTCATGGTCGGGCAAGTGACCCCCGACCGGGTCATCGAAGCCTTCAAGGCGGCGCCGAAGTTTGAAGTCATCGCCAGCAACCTCTCGAAGGAACAGGAAGAGAAGCTTAGGGCCGCATTTGCCCATTGACAGGACCCAGTGGCTTGCTTCGCGTAACGTGCTACAAAACCACGTTCCGGACACTTACGAGAAGCCGGCCCACCGCGTAGATTGTAGTCATCGAGTTCGTTGAAAAAGGAGCCACCGATGACGAACCAGCAACACAATAGCCGACGCACAGAGCGGGTTTCCGAACACTGAGTTTTGACAGGAGCTTGCCATGTTCTATCGTTGTGCCATCGCCGCCCTGGTTCTCCTGGGCGTCGGCGCTCTGGCTTGTACTGCCTTACCTGATGATGCCAAGAAGGAGGATGGCGCTCAGGAAGACAAGCAGGTCATCGATTCCAAGGCGACCCATCACACTGCCGCGGCATCGGTCAATTTTCGCAAGGAGCTGAACCTGCCCTTCGCCTCCCTGAGCACGCTGGGTTCGCGAATCGACGCGGCGCGGCGAACGCCGGACCCGGTGGTGCTGGCCCATGCAGCCAATGAGTTGTCCGTCGCGGAAAAGGTCTCCGGCAAGCAGGCGAGCTTGACCTCCAGCGCCCTCATCAAAGAGGCGGCCGAGCTGGCCAAGCTCCGGCGGCAGGCAACCGAGCTGCAAGCCGTGTCGCGCGTGGCGCAGCAAATTGCCAGCGAGGCGGAGTTAGTCAAGAGCCTCAGAGCCATCACCGACAGCGCCATGGCAGAGGCCAAGGCCGATCAACTCGCGGTGCAACAAAACCAGGAACCGACCTGGGCGCCGCGCAAAGTCGTCGTGAACAACTACACGACCCAGTACCTGACGCTTTACGTCAACGGCATCTACAAGGGCGAACTGGATCCCGGGCTTACCAAGGTAATCATCGTCGAGCACCGCTGGAACCCGACCGTGTTGACGGCATACGGCAATGAGGACATTGAGACATGGGGACCGGTCAATATCTGGGGGCGGTTTAAGACTTATACGTGGAACATCCAGTAGGCAAGGCTGAGAGGGCTTTCATGCAAGCCGAACCGATTTCAGGACCGGCCAAACGCCGCAGCCTCAAGAAGCGGGTCGCATTGCTCGTCTTGGCGACGATCCTGGCTTACCTGGCAGTGGCCTACTTGCTTATGCCGGCGCTCTGGACGCGCTACACCCTCAAGCATCCGTCCCTGGAAGATCTGCCCGGCATCACCCACACGGCGGACGGCATCCCCGCCGATCCCATCAACGTCGCCCTGATCGGCACGAAAGCGCAGGTCATGAAGATCATGCTGGCGGCCAAATGGTATCCGGCGGACAAACTCACGCTGCGCAGTTGCCTGGAAATTGCCGAGGCTTCTGTCTTCAAGCGCCCGTACGACGATGCGCCCGTCAGTAACGAGTTTCTCTTTGGCCGCAAGCAGGACCTGGCCTTCGAGCAGGCCGTGGGTGATAATCCGCGGCATCGCCATCACGTGCGCTTCTGGGAGTCCGACAAACGCGACCCGGACGGCCGGCCCGTCTGGCTCGGCGCCGCCGTTTTCGACAAGCGCGTCGGCCTGAGCCGCACCACCGGGCAGATCACGCACGAAACCGCGCCCGATATCGACGCCGAGCGCGACCTGCTCTTCAACGACCTGAAGAAAACCGGCGACCTGGCGGAATTCATTATCGTCCCCGGCTTCCACAAGATCCGGGAGGGACGCAACGGCGAGGGCAACCGTTGGTATACCGACGGCGATCTGTACGAGGGCGTGATCATGCCCGACAAGGCGAGTTAGGGACAGTCCCCTTTTTCAACGGGCTAGAACAAGGAGATCCGACCATGATCGAACCACTGCAGAGTAATGCGCCCAACATCCTCGGCTTCCGGATGAGCGGCAAGCTCCACGACGGCGACTACAAACACTTCGTCCCCACTATCGACGCCGCGCTCGCGCAGCACGGCAAGGTGCGCCTGCTGGCCCAGTTTCATGATTTCCATGGCTGGGACGTACGCGCCCTCTGGGACGATATCAAGTTCTCGACCACGCACTGCACCAAGATCGACCGCATCGCCCTGGTCGGGGACAGGACCTGGGAGAAGTGGATGGCCAAGGTCTGCAAACCATTTACGCTGGCCAAAATCCAGTACTTCGATGCGGCGGACATCGAAGAAGCATGGCAATGGCTCGCCCAGGAGGAACGGGTTGCATCCGGAAAACAGGATGGCCGATCGTAATTTATGTAACTCGCGCGAGAGCCCCAGGCGGGGCGCTCGCGGTTGCGTGATTTTGGAATAGACAGGAGAAATGCCATGGTCGCACAGCGCCATTTCCCGATCGCCGGCCTCGTCCTGGGGAGCCTGACCTTGCTTCTTCTTCTCCCTGCAGGCGGCCGGGCCCAGTACCAGGGTCCATCTAACTTCGGCTTTACCGAGGGACAGTACCCGTACTACCACAGTCCCTATTTTTACCGCGCCTACCGGAACGGCATCTGGGGATACTACCCCCGGACCCTCGCCGATCCGGGTCCGGCGGCCCAGGACCAGCTTGTCCTGGTGACGCCGCATGAACTGAGTGCGGTCCTGAACGTTTATGTGCCCGAGCCGGATGCGACGGTCTGGATCGAAGGCAAGCGCACGGTGCAAAAAGGCTCGGTCCGCAAGTTTGTCTCTCCGCCTCTCCAGCGCGGCGCCAGCTACTGGTACGACGTCCGCGTTGAGTGGCTGCAGGACGGACGCAAAAACGTGCGCACGGACGTGGCGGCGGTCCAGGCCGGGCAGGAATCGAGTCTCCGCTTTTTCCCGGCGCCCGCGGCCGCGGCGCCCTCTGCTCGAAAATAATTTGTCGCCTTTCGTTTCGCGAAAGGATATTCTCTTGCGGAGCGAAAGGCGGCTGATCGACAAGGAATTCCCGATAAGGAGTCGTCGTTCAGCGCTGGAGTGTGGAGTTACACACGGAACACTGATTTAGGCGAAAGGAAGGGCACAGGGCCCTTCTTCATGTATGTCTGTTTCATCACGTTTCAAGGAGATGACATGAAAGCCAGTCTGAGGAATCGCGTGGTCGCGGCGACGGTAGCCGCTGTGGTGGTGGCGGGGCTGATCGGCTTGATGCGTATGCAACCGGCGCACGCCGCACGGGACGATGCGGCGCCGGTGACGGGACCGCATTATTCGGTGGTCGAATCCGAAGCCCACAACCTGATCGTCACCGATAACAAGAGCAACACCCTCTATTTCTACACGATCGATAAGGAAAAAGAGGTTGGCTCGGAGCTGAAGCTTCGCGGCTCGATCGATCTTAACCAGGTAGGCAAGTCCACGATCATGCCCAATAAGGCCGCGGGTCAATAATGGCGCCTGTCATTTCGGTGAAGGAGATAATCCAATGAAAATGCGCATCTTGCTGATCGTGGCACTGGTGGCGGCAGGGCTTGTGGTCGCACCGAGCGCCAGGGCCTGGTACCGCGGCGGCTATCACTACCACTACCATTACAGCTATGGCGGCGGCTATGGCCATTACAATAGCTTTAATGGAGGCTATTATCACGGTGGCTCAGCCGGTTACAACCGCTACACGGGCCGTTATGGCGCCTCGCGCTCTTTCTACAATCCCTATACGGGCAGGTACGGAAGCGTTCAGGCCGGCTATAACCCGTACACCAACCGTTACGGCTATCATTACAGCTATGGCTATTGACGTCGCTTGACAGGATTTCTGGTTCCGGCGCACGGCCTCCAAGCCGGTGCGCGGGCCACAGCTGAAACCACGACGCCGGGAGCAAGACTCCCGGCGTCGCTGGGCAATGCGGCCCTTCCGTCAGCCGCGCCGGGACGGCGGGCCGCCCGTCGTATCCGTTAAATCCAGCATAATTCCCGGCCAATCCTGCCTCCACCCCTGGACGCCTCGACAGTCGGCATGGACTGCCGTGCGACTCACGTCCGATTTATTCTGCAAGTGCGGATTTTGTAGGCGCACGCGAACCCGAAGATTTTGCCAAATCCGCATTCTCTCCATGCCGATGAGCCCGGTTCCGAAGCCGGCGGAAGGATTCATGCCATGCGCTCCAGGGTCATGGTTTGCAGCACGCTTGCGGTTTTCTACATCGCGGGAATCCAGGGCGCTTCTTTGAGGGCTCAGCAAACCCGCGGAACCCTTCCCCCGGGAGATGCCCTCCCGTCAGTGCTGCGCATCACCCTCGAAGAGGCCAAGCAGCGTGCCGTCGGGAGCAACAAATTGCTCACCCTGGCTTCCATGAACGTCCAGGGCAAAGGCTACGCCACCCGCGCGATGCAATCGAACTACTTCCCGAAGGTGATCGGCACCGCCATCTATTTCCGCTTCGACCAGCCGCTCGGCCAGGTGCTGACGACGCGTGCACGTCCCCTCCTGGGCGTGCCTCCCACAGCCGTCGATGTCAATGTCCTGAATCGGGACAGCTCCTGGACGACGATTGCCGCCGTGCAGCCCATCACCGATCTTCTCAAGGTGCGCCAGGGCGTGCGCCTGGCCAGGGCCGACGAGCAGATTGCCCAAACCGAATATGACAAGGGCCTCCGCGAGCTACTGAGCGGCGTGGAACAGCTCTACTGGGGATTCCTGGCGGTGCAGCGCATCCAGGCCGGAGCCGCCCAAGGCGTTCAGGGCGCCGAGCTGCTTGCCAGAACGCAATTGCTGGAGGCACGCATCGCTCTGGTTGAGGCCAGGCAAGGACTGCAAGAGGCCAACAGACAACTGGCGGGTATTGAGGAGCAGCTCAAGAACCTGCTCGACATAGCGCCTGCCACCCGGTTGGAGCTGGTTGAACCGCCCCTGCCGATCCTGACCCTGCATGATGCCGACGAGGCCATTGCGCTTGCGCTCGCGAGCAGCCCGGAGATCCGCGCGGCCGAGCTGGACATCGAGAAAGCGCATGCCGCCCTGGCCGCGGAAAAAGTGGAATACCTGCCCAATATCGTGGTCATGGGCGGCTACCTTAACCAGACCGCGATGTCTTATGTGCAACAGGACAGCAATTTTGTTGGCGTCATGGGTACATACACGTTTGTAGACTGGGGGAAACGCCGAAACACGATTCGCGAGCGTCAGAATTTGATCGCCATGGCCTCCCTGAAGCTGCAACAGACCCGGGACACGGTACGGCAGGATGCGGCCAAGGCACTGCGCGATGTGCAGGATGCCGCCGAAGCGCTCAAGATGGCCCAGGAGTTGGCAACCGTTGAGAGAGAAGCGGCCAAAAAAGCGGAAACGCCCGAAGCTTTCAAGAACCCGGCCCCTCTGATCAAGGCCTCGAAAGACGCCGGCCTGGCGGCGGTCGCCCTGGTGAAAGCCGACCTTGCCTACCGCGAAGCTTATGTGAAGTTGATGGCCCTGATCGGCAGGCAGTAGTAGAAGTTCATGGGCCTGCCGGGTGTTTGCGTCTGTCGTAGAACGGAATTCACTCCGTTCAGCAATTGGCTTGCCTGTTCAGTCGTGTGCAATATACTGGGAACTAAATCGGGGCCGTCACGAGAATGCGGGCTCCGACAAGTTCTCAGGTCGAAGTCGTCGGATGACTAGGTAAAGGGCAACCCGCCAAGCCGGGAGGCCCGTTAAAGAGTAAGCCGACGTGGTCGAACACCTTGGGTGTCCGAGCACGTCGGCTTTTTTTTTGCGCGGCGCGGACGGTCCGGTCATTTTGGACTATTGGACCAAAGTCCAATGGCATCCTCGTGGCGATCATTACACTTCATGGTTGAGACGGGAGAGGACCTCTGACGACTGATCAGCGGGACTCGAATACCTTGAGGCCGTTCGTATGGGTTCGCCGCCTTCTCGGCCGGAACCCAATGGCGCCAACCAGGAGTGCAACCGCAATGAATCGTTTCCTATTGCTCGGCGCCCTTGCGGTAGTCGCATTCGCCGGCACGTTCGGTTTCGTCAAGTTTAACGAGCGCGGCGCTGCCCCACCGGGAATGGTCTGGATTCCCGGCGGCGAATTCACCATGGGCAGCGACAACCCCAAGATGCGTGATGCTCAGCCTCTGCACCGCATCCGGGTCGATGGCTTCTGGATGGACCAGACGGCAGTCACCAATGAACAGTTCCAACAGTTCGTCGAGACCACGGGGTACGTCACCGTGGCCGAACGCACTCCCCAGGCCAAAGACTTTCCCGGCGCTCCTGCCGAGAATCTGGTGGCAGGCGCCGTGGTTTTCGCGCCACCGAAA
>DASZFN010001136.1:0-12694 GCA_035939715.1 Gemmataceae bacterium
GCTCGAGAAAATTGCCATCGATCCGCTTGATCGTGTTGCGCTGCAAGTGCAGGCCATCTTCTCCGACGGTTCAGTTCGCGAAGTCACGCGACTGGCTACCTTCGAGCTTTCCAATGAAATTGCGACCGTTTCGCCAAAGGGCCTGGTGCAGCGGCAGCAAATGGGCGAAACCACTATTCTCGTCCGCTACCTCGATCAGCGCGCCACCCTCCAGCTTGCGTTTGTGCCGGCGCGGCCGGGATTTAGCTGGCATGCGGCGCCGGAGACAAACTACATCGACCATCTGGTTTTTGCCAAGCTGCGGGCGCTGCGCATGGAACCGTCGTTGGTTTGTTCCGATCACGTTTTTCTGCGCCGTGCCTACCTGGATGCGCTGGGTATCCTGCCCACGGCGGACGAGGCCCGGAATTTCCTCCAAGATACGCGCTCCGACAAACGGCCGCGGTTAATCGAGGAACTGCTGAAGCGACCCGAGTTCGCGGATTTCTGGGCGCTGAAATGGTCGGACCTGCTGCACAACGAGGAAAAAGTCCTTGATGCCAAGGGTGTGCAAGTTTTTCATCAGTGGATCCGGCAATGGTTTGCCGACGGCAAGCCGTTAAATGAATTCGCCCGCCAGCTCATTGCGGCGCGCGGCAGCACCTATGCCAACCCGCCGGCCAACTTCTATCGGGCTCTCCGCGATCCGCTCGCGCGCGCCGAGACCACCGCCCAGGTGTTTCTCGGTATCCGTCTGCAATGCGCCAAGTGCCACAATCATCCGTTCGATCGCTGGACGCAAAATGATTACTACAGCCTGGCAGCGTTTTTTGCGCGTGTCGATTACAAGATCGTCGAGAATCGCCGCCAGGACAAACTGGACAAGCATCAATTCGACGGCGACCAGATCATCTATTTAAACCGCACCGGCGTCGTGGAGCATCCGCGCACCCATGAGATCATGGGGCCACATTATCTCGAGGCGGCCCCGTCGCGCTGGAGCCACGATGGCGACCGCTTGCAATCGTTGGCCGACTGGGTCGCCGACCCGCACAACCCCTTCTTTGCCCGCGCCCAGGTCAATCGTATTTGGTATCACCTGTTCGGCCGCGGCATTGCCGAACCCAATGACGACTTCCGCGCCACCAATCCGCCCGCCAACGGGCCGCTTCTCGAAGCCCTGGCCCATGATTTCGCGGAGCATCGCTTTGACGTGCGGCACATGGTGCGGACCACCATGAATTCACGGACTTATCAGCTAGCGGCGAGCCCGAACGATACCAATCGTGACGATGAAGCCAATTTCAGCCATGCCCTGATCCGGCCCTTGCAAGCCGAGCAGTTGCTGGATGCCCTGTCCACCGCCCTGGAGGCGCCCGTGCGTTTCAACGGCTATCCCCTGGGCACGCGCGCGGGACAGCTCGCCGGGGTGCGCCGGTCGCGCGAGTCAAAACTAAGGCCCACGGAAGGAGAGGTTTTTCTCCAGCGCTTCGGCAAGCCGGACCGGCTCTTGAGCTGCGAGTGCGAGCGCTCGGAAGATGCCACCATCGGCCAGGCATTTCAGATGCTGACCGGTGCGCTCGTCAATGAGATGTTGACGAAGAAGGACAATCGCATCGGCCGGCTGTTGGCGCAAGGCAAAAGCGACCAGGAGATTGTGGAAGAACTTTACCTGGCATCGCTGTGCCGGCTGCCCACAGCACTGGAAATGCGCACGACCACAGCGCTGATCGCGCTGGCTACCGAGCGCCGGGCAGCGCTCGAGGATGTGGCCTGGGGTTTGCTCAGCGCCAAGGAGTTTCAATTGCGCCGGTGACCAGCGCGGGTCAATGCCATGACAAACCATCAAACTCTGGATTGCGGCGGTTGCGGCGGTTCGCGGCGCCTGTTGCCGACGCGCCGCAGCCTGCTCAGGGTAGGCGGGCTCAGCCTCTTTGGCCTGCCTTTATCCGGAATCCTGCAGGCGAAGGAGCAAAGTCCCCCTGGGAGGGCGCGGGCCAAGGCCATTATCTTCCTGCACCAGTTCGGCGGCCCGAGCCAGACCGACACCGTGGACATGAAGCCCAAAGCTCCCGAGGCCATTCGGGGCGAATTCAAGCCGGTGCCAACGCGGGCGCCGGGCATCTTCGTTTGCGAGCGGCTGCCGCGGCTGGCTCAGGTGGCCGACAAGTTTGCCCTGGTGCGCAGCGTCTTTCATGACAAGAAGAACCACAATTCAGCCACCTATTACAGCCTGACCGGCCGCGCGCCGGCGCTGGATGATATTCGGCTGCGCGACACCAATGAATTGTTTCCCGCTTACGGCTCGGTCGTCGATCTGCTGGCGCCGGCCAGGGCCGGGGTGCCGACCTTCGTCAGTTATCCACACGTGCTCCGCGACGGCTCGCTCACGCCCGGCCAGCATGCCAGCTTTCTTGGCAAGACGCACGACCCCTTCTTCATTGGCGAGGACCCCAACAACCCCGATTTTCGTCTGCCGGAATTGAGTCTCCCGGCCAACCTGTCGTTGGAGCGCCTCGAGAGCCGCCGGGAAGTCCAGCGTTTGGTCGATCGGCAGTCCGAATTGCTTGACATTTCGGCCAGGGCCCGCGGCATCGACGCCAACTACCAGAAAGCGTTGACGATGCTCACCTCGCCAACCGTAAAGAAGGCATTCAATCTCTCCGAGGAGCCTGTCGCCTTGCGCGACAAATACGGACGCACGACCTACGGCCAGAGCTGCCTGCTGGCCCGGCGGCTGGTCGAGGCCGGAGCTCGGTTTGTGAATGTTTATTTTGCGGCCAGCATCGGCGGCCAGAGCAATTCCGGCGGCTGGGATACGCATGGCTTCAACAACAAGCCGATGTACCCCGTGCTCAAGAACTACTTGATTCCCATCACCGATCAGGCCGTGCCGGCTTTGCTGGAAGATCTGGATAGCCGCGGCCTGCTCGACAGCACGCTGGTGGTGTGGATAGGCGAATTCGGCCGCTCGCCGCGCATCAATAACATGGCCGGCCGCGATCATTGGCCGCAATGCTACACCGCGCTGCTGGCGGGCGGCGGCATCCGCCGCGGCTTCGTGTACGGCAGCTCCGACAAGATCGGCGCCTTTCCCGCCACCGACCCCGTCCGTCCCGACGACCTCGCCGCCACCATGTTCTATCTGCTCGGCATCAATCCGCGCACCGAAGTCTTCGATGCCCTGCACCGGCCGCTCCCCATCGCGAATGGCAACCCGATCATGGGCCTGCTGGCCTGAAATTATTGGTCACTGGTCAGTAGTCATTCGTCATTCGCCTGCAGGCGAATGACGAATGACTACTGACCAATGACTTCTTCATACTTGTTCTTGACACACCCGAAGCGGTCGCTATATTCGCATCCCTTCCGTTGAACCTAATGAATGGAAGTACGAGCGGCTGGCCGGGTTGGCGAGAAAGGTGCCAGCCGCCCGGCGGACGGTCGGGGTACGGGCGCCTGCCTTGACGAAGATGCTTTGACATGCCCGACACGACAACGACGTTGGCGGCGCTCAAGGACGCCATGCGCCGGTTTGTTGCGGAACGGAACTGGGAACCCTTTCACAGCCCCAAGAACCTGAGCATGGGCGTGGCCGTGGAAGCAGCGGAGCTAATGGAGCATTTTCTTTGGGTCGACAACGATGCCTCGCGCCAGGTCATGCATGACCCGGTGAAAATGGCGCAAATTGCCGACGAGATGGCGGACGTGGGCTGCTATCTCCTGGCCATGGCCAACACGCTGGGAATAGATCTCAGCGAGGCCATCGTGGCCAAGCTGGCCAAAAATGCCGTGAAATACCCGGCTGACAAATATCGAGGAAAGTATCGCCTGGAAGACGCGTAGGGCAGGTTTCTAACCTGCCGGGATTGGCGGGTTGCCGAACGGAACAGCAAATAAACACCCGTGAATTGTAAACTTTTTTGAAAGATTCCTTTTGCCAAAAGGTTCGCCGGTAGGTAGGATGCTAACTTCTTATTCGGCTATTCCCGCCTGCCAACGAGCAAAAGTGGCCAAGACGGCTGCGACCAGGGGAATGGATTCCCCCTATTCATCGCAACCCCTTGTGAATCAAGCGTCAGACAGCGTCCGGGGATGAGTGACCTTGAGCCGGAATTGGAGCATTGTTAATATCCGGCGGTGATGTGGGCGCGAGCGCCAGCCGCCCGCCCCAATCGTCGAGCATCCCACCTGCCTGTCTATTGCTGCTGGTCGAAACGGAACGGAAGCAGAAGCGTGGCTCCCAGGGAAGGGGTCTGCGCGCTCGTGGGAGGGGAGGAGGCTGTTCATGAGTACCGGTCGTACGGAAAAGACACAGCTCCGCGTGCACATCCGCTGGATGATCCGGCGCGATATGCCCGAGGTTCTTCAGACCGAGCAGGCGAGCTTCGATTTTGCCTGGACCGAGGAAGACTTCCTCCGCTGTTTGCGGCAGCGCAATTGCATCGGCATGGTGGCGGAACAGGGGGAAAAAGTCGTCGGCTTCATGATCTATGAACTGCACAAAACCAAGCTGCATATCCTGAATTTGGCCGTGCACCCGACTTGCCGCCGCGTCGGCGTGGGCGCGCAAATGGTGGCCAAGCTGATCAGCAAGCTATCCAGCCATCGCCGCACGCGCATAACGCTCGAAGTGCGCGAGACCAATCTGGTCGCGCAATTGTTCTTCCGCTCGCAAGGCTTTCGGGCTGTCCGCGTGCTGCGCGGCTACTACGAGGACAGTGGCGAGGACGCCTTCCTGATGCAGTACCAGTTGCCAGGCGAGACGGCCGAGGGAGCCGAGGAATCCGTCAATCGGATTGCACAGTACGAAGAGAACTGAGCGGCTGCCCCCGGATTTGGTCAGAGAAATCGCTCCATGCAGAACAGCGAATATTGAATACTGAATACTGAATACTGAATGTCGAAGGAGGATCGCAAACTTCTTCATTCAGTATTCAATATTCCGTATTCGATATGATCTTTCCACCCTGTTTTCGCGACTTTGCGCATTCCTGGCAATCTGGGACAGGCCAAGTTGTGCTCATCCTGCCGAAATTGTCTTGCGTAGCGGCACGTCCTGTTCTAATCTCAATAACACCAGTGCGGATAGGCGCCCGGCAACCCTGCTTTGCATCGAGGAGACATCCCCCATGACGCGCACCTGGAAGCTCATTGGTTTGAACACCCTTCTGGCGGCCATGCTGGCCGCTGCCCCAGTCCTGGCTGATGACGCGTCCAAGAGCACCGACAAGCCGGACGAACTCCAGAAACAACTGCGAGAACTCAAGACTTCTCTCGCTGAGGTCAAGACCTCCGTCGCCGAAATGAAGGCGATCAAAGACAGCGTCGAAAAGATGAACGAAGTGCTCGAGTCCATGAAGACCCTTCCGGGTGACGTGAAGAATTTCCGCAGCGACTATAACACGGAGATTCAGGCGGCTAAACGCGAAATCAGCGACCTGCGCGAAGAGGTGCGGCGGCTGAAGTCGGACGTGGAGAGCCTGCGCAAGACGCCCACCAACGCGGCGCGCGAATCGGGGTTTGCCCCGGGCATGACAGGTCCGGGCGTGAATCCCGTTCCGACAGGCCGAGTACAGTTATCCAACACCTGGAGTGCACCGGTCAGCGTGATCGTGAATGGCCGCAGCTACCCGGTTCTTCCGGGAGAGGTGAAGTTCACCGAGCCGATCCCAGCCGGGACGTTTAGCTACGAGGTGGTCGGCATAACACTGCCGAACAACGTCCGCACCCTGGTGGCGGGTGAGACATACCGCATTAGCGTGTTTCCGCGCCAAACAGGCGCGAATACTGCCTTCTAAGATCTGGGCAGGTTGGCTGGCGCATCAAAGCCCACGGGTTGCAACCCGTGGGCTTTATTATTAAATAGAAGGTTGCAGGGCATCGCGCTTACCAATTCTCGACGGACTATGATTGTCACCCTTGATGGACCCGCCGGCGCAGGAAAAAGCAGTGCCGCCAAGGCCCTCGCCAGGCGTTTGGGGTTCGACTTTCTCGACACCGGCGCCATGTACCGGGCGGTGACCCTGGCGGCGCTGCGGAGCGGCATCGATTTGCTGGATCAACAGGCCCTGGCCCGGCTGCTCGACGACTTTCGCCTCGAGTTGCCGCCCGGCCGCGTGCTGCTAAACGGCGAAGACGTGACCAGCGCTATTCGCACCATGGCTGTGACGAACGGCTCGGGCGCGATTGCCAATAGCCCAGTCGTGCGCCGGCATCTGGTCGGTTTGCAGCGTGCCATCGCTCAGGGCCGCAACATGGTCTGCGAAGGCCGCGACCAGGGGACGATTGTCTTTCCCGATGCGATCTGCAAATTCTTTGTCGTAGCCGACCCGACCGAGCGCGCCCGCCGGCGGCAAGGGGAGATGGCGCGGCGCGGCGAGGTGCAGCCGCTCGATGAAGTCCTGCGCGCTCAGGATGAGCGCGACCGCCGCGATGCCGCCCGCGATATCGCCCCCATGGTGCCGGCCGCGGACGCGATCACCCTGGACAGCACCAGGCTCACGCTCGAGCAGGTCGTGGAGCGCATGGAGCAGGAAGTCCGGCGCAGAATGAAGGGAGATCAAGAGCGGCGCACCTGAACGAAATCATGAACCAAAATAAGAGTATTCTGCCGATCGCTGACGCGCCCCTGCTCCCGCGCTCAGCCGCCTACTCTGTCAGACTTCCCGGTTCAGCCGCGTCGCCGTCGCCGGACCGCCTGCGGGACGGCTGGTACGACGGCCTCTTCTGGCTCTCCTTTACGGGAATGACGCTCGGCTTCAGCCTGCGGACGGAGGGTTTCCATCATGTGCCGGCCCGCGGGGCTGCTTTGCTGATCGCCAACCATCAGTCGTTCATCGACCCGGTGCTGGTGGGCCTGGCGGCGCGCCGGCATCTTCACTACCTGGCCCGGAAAACGCTCTTCCGCCATTGGGGCCTCGCCTGGCTGATGCGCAGCCTCAACGGCGTGCCGGTGGATCAGGAAGGCTTCGCGCGGGAAGGGCTCACGACCATGCTCCAGGAACTCAACGCCGGGCATGCCGTCGTGGTCTTTCCGGAAGGAGAGCGGACGCCGGACGGCCGCATGAAACCATTCCGGCCGGGAATTCACCTGCTGATCAAACGGGCCGAAATGGCCATCGTTCCCGTGGGCATCGCCGGGGCTTTCGACGCCTGGCCAAGGCAGCGGGCCTTTCCCCTACCCGCGCCGCTGTTTTGGCCCGCCAGGCCGGGCACCATCGCGGTGTCGATTGGACCGCCGATTGCTTCGGCCAAATTGAGAGACCTGGCACGGGAACAGGCGCTTGCAGAGCTTTTTGCCACCGTGAAGCAGTTTCAAGAACGGGCGGAAAGGCTGCGCCGCAAATCATGAACTGGCGGGCGGCTCGTCGAACTGGCCGATGACTTCAAGCCGATAGCCTGTGACTTGAAATCCCTGGCGGCGAAGGTCGGCCAGCAAATGCGGATCTAGCTTATCGATGAGATGCGGATCGTAGGGCGTCGGCAGATCGCAGACCTTGCCGGTCTTCAAGCAGCGCAGGTGATAGTGTTCACTGTCGTGCAGGTCGTAGCGCGCGGGACCGTCGCTGGCGGTAAGCTTGTTCGCCAGCCGGCAATCGACCAGCGCTTCGAGTGCCTTGTATACCGTGGCCAGGCTGATCTTGGGGATGTCGTGGCGGACCGCGTCGAACACTTCCTCGGCGGTGGGATGACATTTGGCGGCGCAGAGATAGTCGTAGACCGCCGCACGTTGCCTGGTGAATCGCCAACCAGCGGACTCGAGAGCCTGGCGTAAATCCATGCCCGGTGAACAGGGTGTTGCTTCTGTGGACGCAAGTCTCATTACAATCGTAAGTGTATGCCCAGGACGCAGAAGCGTCAAGCAAAGCGACGCGACCGGAGCCGAGAAATCAGGCAATACCGCCGTTAGTTTCGCTACTTAGGCGGGTCGGCGCCAGCGCGGTATCTCGTTCCAGGTAACGGGCGCCCCAAAGCCAGAACAAGCCGCCCAGGAAGATCATTCCCGAAACTACCAGGAAAGCGATACTCATATTGCCGGTGGCATCGGTTATAGCGCCGATCACCAACGGAGAAATGACATCGCCGAAGGCATGGATAATCAAAATGTTCAACGCATAACCGCTGGCGCGCATGGCGGGATGGGTAACGTTGGCGAGGATCGTGTTTGTGGGTCCGGTATTGAAGAACAGACAAAAGCAGGCCAGGAAGATAAAGATCCACGCCCAGGGAAACGGCACATAAAGCATGGCAATGGAGAGCGGAAAGCCGACGAGCATGGCCGCTCCGGAAACCAGGAAATAAGAGCCGGGAAAGCGGTCCCGAAGCTTGTCTCCGGCTATGCCGCCCAGCAGCGTTGCGGATAGTCCGGCCACCACAACGATGGCGCCAAAAATGAAATTGACGTTGCCGAGTTCCCCTGCCTTGCGCACCTCGTGGATATAGGCGGGCATCCAGAAGCCAATGCCGCCCAGGGCAAAGGTCATGGCGGTCATGCCCAGCGTATCCAGCAGATACGAGGGTGTTTTGAGAACCGTCCAGTAATCGGCCCAGCGCGTGCGACGTGAGTCGGTCACGGGTACGGCATACCCGCCACGTTGTTCTGTGCCAGGCGAGCTCTTACCTTCGCCATCAGCGAACGTGGTTGGCGCCGCGGCCGCCAGATCCACTTGGCCTCGGCGCGGCTCCTTCATGAAGAAACAAAGGATGCCGAGTAAGATGCCCGGCGGCACTACGAGGCCAAAGGCGCCACGCCAGCCCAGCGATGTCTCGGCAATCTTGCCGCCAATGACGTAGCCCAGCGCGCTGCCGACCGGGATCGCCATGTAAAACCATGACAGGACACTGCCACGGACTTTCACGGGATAAAGGTCGGAAATCATGTCCGGTGCAATCGGTCCATAGGCCGCTTCGCCGATGCCTAGCAAGCAGCGCGTCATGAGCAGAATGCCGAAAGTCTCGGCTAAACCAGAGTCGCCGCTCGCCAGGCTCCACACAATGACGCCAATGCCGATCAGGACCCAGCGCGGCCGGCGTTCGGCCAGCCAGCCGAACAGCGGCGCGGCGAACATGTACGTCACCATGAACGCCATGGCCAGCAGGCCAATCAGGGCATTTTCCGGATTCGTGCCAAAGAAGCGCTGCAACGACGCCGGCAGCTCGGCATGCAGATCGCCGCGAATCTTCGGAACCACCGCGGCCAGCATCTGGCGGTCGATGTAATTGAACAGGTTGATTGACAGCAACAAAATGAGAGCAGCACGCGCGCCGGGCAGAGGCGCCGATGGCGGCGCCGTGCTGGGCCGTGTCGCAGCGGGACTCCCGTTAGCAGGCATCGTGAACCCTTCTGACCTGGAATCTTGCTGGTTGCCGCTTGCGGCTTAGCGCTCACGCCGCAGGTATTTCATTGTAGGTTTGGGCCAGCGCCGTCGAAATCGATCTATATCCATTCGCGGGCCAATCCGCAATCCTATTGCCCGGCCATTCGCATTGACCCGAACGGTTTATCCTCCTATCATCACGTAAGTTAAGCCTTTCAAAGATTGCTGAGAGACCGCGGGTCGGGCCAGAGTCTTGCCGCGCCGCCGGTCATTCTTGAGGAGCCAAACCGCATGAAAGCGGAGAAACGCCACCAACTTCAACGCAACGCCCTTGCCGACGGCGTCGGCCGGCTCGTGCAAAGCGTCCGCTCCGGACCCACGACGCGCTCGACCATGATCTGGGTCTTTGTCGTCCTGACCCTGGCTGCCGTCGTTCTCTGGCAGTATGGCGCTCATGCCACACAGGTGAGATATTCGCAGCTCTGGACGGCGGTCGACAACGCCTCGCGCGATCCGAATACCGGACCCAGCAAGCTCCTGCAGATCGGCGACCAGAACAGCGGAACCATTCCCGGACGCAGCGCCCTTTTCCAGGTGGCGCGTATTGAAATGGAAAACGGCCAAGCACTCATTCGCACGAGGTTCCGGCAGACCGATGCAGCCAAGCAGATCAATGAGTCCCGCAAGCTCTACAAGAAATTGTCCGGGGAATGCGCGGATGCGCCGCTGCTGGCCCAGGAAGCCCTGATGGCCATCGCTCAGGCCGAGGAATCGCTGGTAGGCATTCCCGGCTCGGTGCTCGGTCCGGAGTACGCCGACGAAGTGTTCGACCTGAAGCGGGCCCTGAAATCTTACCACGAGCTGGCGAGGCTTTACCCGGACAGCTTCCTCGGCGAGCAGGCAGCAAAGCGTGCTGCCGAGATCGAGAAGGACGAGCCGGCCATCGAGAAGTTCTACGCCGAGGTCAACAACTGGGCGCACTCCATCAAGGATCACCTGCCCGAGCCAGACATGGGAATTCCGCCGCCGTCACCGCTGCTGCCTAACCCGATCCCTTTGCCGGGCGGCAGCGGCTCGGGACCGGATTTGCCGCCGTTGACGCCGCCCAAAACGGACCATAAAACCCCGGCCACCAAGCCGGACCTCAAGGAGCCGCCGTCGAAGACCGACCCGAAGAACAATGCCAAGGCGGCGTCGGCCAAGAAGCCGGATGGCAAGGATTCCAAATCCAAGTAAGAAATCAGAAGTCAGAAGTCAGAGATCAGCCGTCTAAACTTCTGACCTCTGACCTCTGACTTCTGACCTCTGACATGCAGCCTCCCGTTTCCGCACCCCCTGCCAAGGGAACGCCGATCGATCTGACCGCCAGGCGGAAGGTCGAAGGACTGCGCCTCGACCAGTATCTCGTCGAAATGTTCCCCGATCTGAGCCGCTCCGTGCTGCAGAAGGTTATCGAGGCCGGCGGCGTGCTTGTCAACGGCCATGCCGCCAAGGCCAGCTACAAGGTCCGCTACGGGGACGAGATTCGCGTCTGGCCGCCCGAGCCGACGCACGACCTGCCGATGCCCGAGGACATCCCCCTCACGGTGCTGTACGAGGACGAATATCTTGCCGTCATCAACAAGCCGGCCGACATGGTGGTGCACCCGGCCAAAGGGCACTGGAGCGGCACGCTGGCCAACGCCTTGCAATTTCACTTCAGCCAGCTCAGCAACCTGAACGGCGCATACCGGCCGGGGATCGTGCACCGCCTCGATCGCGACACCAGCGGCGTCATCCTGGTTGCCAAAGACGAGGCGACGCACCGGGACCTGAGCAACCAGTTTGAACAGCGCCAGGTCTTCAAGGAATATAGCGCCATCACGACCGGCGTGCTCGACCGGGACAGCGATTACATCGAAGCCCGCATCGGCCACCATCCGCACGACCGGGTCAAGATGATCGTGAGCGATGCCGAGGACGAGGACGCCAAGGAGGCGTGCAGCTATTACGAGGTGATCGAACGTTTCCGCGGCTTCAGCTTTTGCCGCATCCAGCCGCGCACCGGCAGAACCCATCAGATTCGCGTGCACCTGGCCAGCATCGGCTGCCCGGTGCTGGCCGATAAGACCTACGGCGGCCGGGATTGTCTGCGCCTGTCCGAACTGGCGGCCGCCTTGCCGCCGGAGGCCGACGAGATCCTGATGCCGCGCCAGGCCCTGCATGCCAGCCGGCTGCGCTTCACCCACCCGCGCCTGAAGAAGTTCATCGAAGCCGAAGCGCCGCTGCCGCCCGAGTTTGTAAGGACGCTGGCGGCGCTGCGGAAATATCGACCTGCCAAGTCGTAGGCTCGCCATCGCTTCCTATCATTGCAGAGCTCCAACGGCCATTGAGATTGCCAGCTCGCCACGTCAGCATAGGGAATGGTTGATTTGTCAGTTTGAAGTGCCGCGATGTTGTCCCGTTCCCGAGAATTGACCATGCGTCATTCGCGAGCGATTTGGCTGACGCTTGATTGGCGCCCTGAAGGAAGGAGCCAAGGAAGTTGGCTGGGGCCGCTCTGCCGGCGGCGGCCGCGGCTCAGCGCACGCCGGCCTTCCGCGCGGCCTCAGGGTCGATCTTCTTTAGCGCCCCGGCAGACTGGATGCGAACGTCTTTGTCCTCGTCCTTCAGGATGTCAATCAGTGCGGCTACCGCAGCCCTGGCCGCTTCGCCCATCCGACCCAGGGACGTGGCCGCCCCCTGGCGAACACGCTCGTCTTTGTCTTTCAGAGCATCGGTCAGTGCTGGCACAAGTCCTTTCGCCTCCGGGCCGAGCCCACCCAGGGCCGTGGCGGCTGCGCTGCGAACACTACCGTTCGGGTCATTCAGGGCCTCGCACAAGGCGGGCACGGCCGCCTTCGCTTCCGGACCGATTCGACCCAGGGCTTCGGCCGCGGCCTCGCGAACGTACTCATGCTTGTCCTTCAGGGCGTTGATGAGCGCGGGCACGGCTTCCTTCGCCTCCGCGCCGATCTGACCCAGGGCCGTGGCCGCCCAATGGCGAACGCCACTGTTGGGGTCCTTCAAGGCCTCGCCCAGGGCGGGCACGGCCGCCTTCGCCCCCAGACCGATCCGGCCCAGCGACCAGGCTGCGGACTCGCGAACGCGTTCGTCCTTGTCCTTCAGGGCTTCGATCAGGGCGGACACGGCCGTCTGCGCCGCCGCCCCGATCCGACCCAGGGCCGCGATGGCGGAGCGACGAACGCCACCGTCTGGATCCTTCAAGGCGTCGCCCAGGGCGGGCACCGCTGCCTGCGCGGCCGGGCCAATCTGACCCAGCGACCAGGCGGCAGCGTCACGAACGCGCTCGTCGTGGTCCTTCAAGATGTCGCCCAGGGCGGGCACGGCCACCTTCGCCTCCGGGCCGATCCGTC
>DASZFN010001137.1:0-16253 GCA_035939715.1 Gemmataceae bacterium
AAAAGAGGACGCCATTCTGGCGGACCTGACCAACCGCTTCCGCTGCCGGCCGGAAGAGTTGCCTGCGCGCATCGAGAGCCTTCAGGAAGAAATCAAGAAACTGCAGCAGCAATTCAAGAAAGGGGCCGCGACGGACCTGCAAGGGGCTGCGGACAAGCTCCTGGCCGACGCGCAGGAAATAGGCGGCGCCAAGATCATCGTCGGCGAGATGCCTGCCGGTCCAGGCGAGCAGATGCGCCAACAACTTGACCGGCTGCGGCAGAAGGCGGGCAGCGCTGTGGTCGTGATTGGCTGGTCCGAGGACAGCAAGGTGCAACTCATGACCGCTGTGACGGACGATCTCGTCAAGAAGGGCCTGCATGCCGGTAAACTGGTCGGCGAAGTAGCGAAGGTCGTAGGGGGCAGCGGCGGCGGCAAGCCCACCATGGCCCAGGCCGGCGGCAAGGACCCGAGCAAACTTTCTGAGGCCCTGCAAGAGGCCAGGCGGTTGGCACAGCAACAGCTTGGTCATTAGTGTTAGACTGAACAAACGATGAGCCAGCCCGAAACAAACTCTCCGGAAACGGATCCCCGCTTCCCCAGCGGCCCGTGGACCGGCTTTTTTCTCCAGCCGAGTGTGCCCGGCCGGCACTGGATGGACTTGCATCTCAGCTTTATGCAAGGCGCCATGAGCGGCGAAGGGCGCGACTGGGTCGGCAAATTCATTGTCCGCGGCAAATACAAGATCGAGGACGGCAAGTGTCACTGGCATAAACGTTATGTCGGCAAGCACGACGTCTTTTACCAGGGCTTCAATGAGGGCAAAGGAATCTGGGGGACCTGGGAGATTGCCGGAGAGCCTGGGTCGGCGGCGCTGCACGGCGGCTTCCACATCTGGCCCGAAGGCATGGCCGATCCGACGCAGCAGCATCTCACCGAGCAGGCGGACCTGCCCATCGCTGTGACCGAAGAGGCTCCCGTCGAGGAAGAGGTGGCGGAACCAGTTGGCACGCCAGGTGCGCGACAATCTACGTAAAGCTTGACTGTGCACGCACGCGGCTTTCGTGCTGATTACCCTCTTGCCGGTCCAATTTGCTTGCGGACCAGAGCTCAACCAGCCGAATACATGAGAGTGCGGACTGCCCAGCGACCCGTCCGCCGCGCGCCAGCCCAGCATCGCCCGCAGCCGGGGAACGGAGACAGAGGAATGGACAGCTTGCGGATCGCCCCGAGTCAAAGTCGCCCGAAGGTCGCGGCCTGCTGCCGTTGCCAGAGTGCCAAGCGCAACTGGGACCGGATCGCCGGCAAGGCGTACTGCCCGGAATGCCAGGAGCAACTGGTCCTCGGCGCGGCGGAGCCTTTGACCGAACCTACCGAAAAGAAGCCCTGCGCCGCCTGCGGGCGGCTGGGCAGCGTTTGCTTCTTGACGTTCCCGCTGCAATCCAACACGCCGCTGGAAATCGATCTCTGCCCGGAGCACTTGCGCGCACTCCTGGGCCGGCGCCTGGGACCGTATGCTTTCCATCAGTTACGCCGCCGTCTCCACCTGCTCGGTTTAGGATGCGAGTTAGTTTTCCTGCTGCATGAAGCGTTTTACGACGAGCAAGGCCGGGCACTGCAACCCGCGCTTGACCTGGATTGACATCGCGTAGGGCAGGTTTTCAACCTGCCTGAAGTCTGAGAGATCAAGGACCGTCCCGTCGCTCTGCAAAGCAAGACCATCCCAGGAAGCGCACCCCAATCTGATCGCTCTGATCAAAGCGAAATTCGCGTAGCCAAACGATATTGAAGATCCGGCCAAGCTCGGTCCGCAGTTCCGTCTCTTGCACAACCGGCGGTCCGGGGTCGCGCGGCTCCTTGGCATTTCCCGTCAGCACCAGGCCGCGCGTGCCAGGCTGGGTGATGTTCGCCAGCGTCTGCAGAAAGAGCTGCACATCGATGCGGCGAACCACGTGATAGCAACCGCGATCAAAGAAAAAGTCAAAAGGGCCACCCACCTCCGGCGGATCAAGCAGATCGCCGGCAACAAAATGCACGCTTACGCCTGCCTCGGCGGCGCGGGCCTTGGCCTGATCGATGGCCAGGGAGCTGAGATCGACGGCGGTTACGTCAAACCCTTGTTGTGCCAACCAGACGGCATTCGTGCCGGTGCCGCAGCCCAGTTCGATGGCCCGGCACGGCTTGATCTTTTCTTCCCGGACAACCCGCTGAAGCTCGGTGGACGGATGCCCCGTGTCCCAGGGGGTTTCCCCTTTACGGTAGCGCTCTTCCCAGTGCTCAAGTTCCGCCATGGTTTGCTCCCCTCGATTCTCCTCCCTGCTCGGCACGGCGGGCGGCTTGCTCCAGCGGCACCAGTTCGCTGTCTTCCCAGGCGGCGCGATCCTCAATCGGTTCCACGTGCACCGTCACTTCGATTCCCGGCAGGGTTGCGCCGATGGCATCCTCGATTTGTTTGGTGATCTCGTGTGCGCGGCGAACGGTGAAGACGCCGGGGACCAGCAAGTGAAAGTCCGCAAACCGGCGCGAACCCGCCTGCCGCGTCCGTAAGGCGTGGAAGTCCATGCCGGGCTCCAGATGCGCCACAATGGCGCGCCGGACTGCAGCCAGCTCCTGATCCGGCAAGGCATGGTCCATCAGTCCATTAAAGGATGTCCAGATCAGCCCGAATCCTGTCCAGGCCACATGCGCAGCCACCACCAGACCCAGCAGCGGATCGAGCCATGATATGTTGGTCAGCCAGACCAGTCCAAGCCCCACGACGACGCCAAGCGAGGTCCATACATCGGCCATCAAATGCTGTCCGTCTGCTTCAAGCACAATGGACTCATTGGCCCGCCCCGCGCGCAGAAGGATTTGTCCGACCACCAGGTTGATCAGGGCGGCCGCCACGGTAATGGATGTGCCGAGGCGCAGGTGTTCCAGGTTAACCGGATTGAAGAGCCGCAGCACCGCATGCGTGCCCACGAAAGCGGCCGCGGCAATGATCAGCACGCCCTCCAGTCCGCTGGAGAAATACTCGATCTTTTCGTGTCCATACGTGTGCGTCGGATCCACCGGTTTGGCAGCGTACCACAGAGCCACGAGTGCCGTCAGCGCCGCCAGCAGGTTAGTGGCCGACTCGGCGGCTTCCGAAAACAGTCCCACCGAACCAGTGAGCGAATAGGCCACCCATTTCAAGGCCAACGTCACCGCCGCCGCCAGAATGGAAAGCAGAATCGGATACTTCAAGCGGGAGGAGATCATGGCAAGCCCGACAACCTCTTCAAGAGTTCCCCTAGGTCCTCCTATTCTAGGATGAATTTTGGATTGCGAAGCCGGCAATTAAAGAAAGCCAGTGGTCAGTAGTCAGTGAATTGGCTACTGACTACTGGCTACTGACTACTACTTCTTCTGACTCAATTCCGTCAGCCGTTTCTGGGCTTCGGCGATGTGCTTGGGATCGGTCTCGTGCGTGGTGATTTCGCGGTAAAGCTCAATGGCGCGGGAGCGCTCCTGCAGATGCTTGTCGTAGAGATGAGCGGCCCGCAAGCGCGCGTCGAATTGCGTGTTCGGGTTCCACTGGAAGCAGCGCTCGAAGTATTGAGCAGCCCGGCGGTATTGCTTGTACGCCTTGCTTTCGTAAATGTCGCCGAGCTGGTAGGCCGCATCGTCGATCTTGTCGCTGTCCGGGTAAGTGGTCAGAATCTGCTGAAAAAGAAGCTCGGCGCGGCGTTGATTGTCCAGGTAATCCGTGCCCATCCAGCCCTTGCCCTTGTAAATCATGGCGCGCTTGTAAAGCTCATTGGCCTCAGGGACGTTTTTTGCGGCCTGAAGCTCGGGCGGCGGCACGTCGAGTTCCAGACGGAAGGCCTGCTTGTTGATGCGGTGGAACTGCAGGAGCTCTTCCTCGGCCCAGCGGGCGCGCTCGATGTCGCCGGCCGTGATGTAGTGCAGCCGCAGCTGCTCCAGGGCGATCTGGTAGTCGCGGCGTGCCGCCAGGACGCGCTCGACCTTGGGAATGTCCGAGGCGGCGCCGGCCGGCGCCTTGGACTTGTCCGGTGTGTTCGTACCCTGGGCGAGGAGCAGGGGCGCAAGGCCTGCCGCTACCAGCGAGCCGTAGAGAAAGCGGCGCAAGGACACCTGCCACCTCCTTCGCAGCAGACAGCGACAAGCCTGTCTGCGGGGAACCAGCTTACTCGGCGGCCGCTGTGGCATTCGCCGCCACCACCTGCGGTCTGCTCTCCACGCGGCCGAAAATCATCCGGCCGGCGTTGGTCTGCAGCACGCTCGTGACCGTGATAGCCACTTCCTGGCCGATTGCTTGCCGGCCTTGCTCGACCACCACCATGGTGCCGTCGTCGAGATAGCCGACGCCCTGGCCGATCTGATCGCCCGCCTTGACCAGGCGGACATTGAGGATTTCGCCGGGCAAGGCCACGGATTTCAGGGCGTTGGCCACCTCATTCAAATTGATCACATCGACGCCCTGGAGCTGAGCAATCTTGTTCAGGTTGTAATCGTTGGTCACGACGCGGGCGCCGAGCGCCTTGGCGAAAATGACGAGACGTTCGTCCACCTTTTGCACGTCGCGCAATTCCGCGAGGTTTGCCTCATGTACCTGAAGCTCCACCTTGGGGTTGGACTGCATCTTTTTGAGCATGTCCATACCGCGCCGGCCGCGATTGCGCTTGAGTTTGTCGGAACTGTCAGCGATATGTTGCAGTTCTTGCAGCACAAAGCGCGGCACGATCATCTTGGCGTCGATGATCCGCGTATCACAAATATCGGCAATCCGGCCGTCGATAATCACGCTAGTATCCAGGGCCAGCGGCCTTCCGCCCTTCACCTGCTTCGAAAACTCCACGTAAGGGATGATGAAGCGGAATTCGTCCTTGGTCTGCAGCAGCGTGGATACCAGAAAATAGCAACAGACCACCGTGATCAGCAGCCGCAACCGCAAGGCCAGCTGCTTGTCCTGTACATAAGGTTCAATGGCCATCGAAAACAGCGCGCCCAGCACCAGGCCGAGCAGCAGGCCGAACGAGACCGAGGAAATGGTCGTGATTTCCTTGTGCTTGATGACCAGGTCGAGGACGACGATGGCGATGCCGACAGCGAGCACGAGGCCGAAGGCCAGGATGCCCAGCAAGCTACTTTCGTTGCCGAAGTAGCCCATCATGTTCAACGCCGTGCCGATCATAACGGCAACAAAAGTGCTGCGTAGAATCCAAAGAAGCATGGGCATATCCTCCGCTGAGGGGCAAAGTCACAGCTATCCAGCATACGGGTTCAGAGCCAAGCTGCCATCTTACACGTTTCCGTAAGGCTGAAAAAGCCTGAGATATTCATCCTGCGCATACCGATCCGTCATCCCGGCTACATAATCGCAGACCGTGCGCTCGAGTGCGCCAGCCAGGGCCCGGCGGGCATACCGCTCCGGAAGCTGCTGCGGCACCCGGCAATACTCCTCAAACAACGCCTGCAGGAAGCGTTTCCCCTTGGTTTGCATGCGGATGACGCGATAATGCTCGTAGACGCGCTGGTGCAAGAACTTCTCCAGATCAGCCTTGAGACGATGCACCTCCGGCCCCGGTCCAACGACCACTTTCGGACAACGCCGCACATCTTCCACCGTGCGGATGCGCTCGTCGCGCAGGCGCTGCCGCGTGTGCTCCAGCAGGTCGGTCACTTGCCAGCCGATGAGCTTGCGCACCGCGGTCGGCTGGAACTGTTCGGGGCGCAACGTGCCGTGCAGCCGCCGCACTTCCTCCGCGGCCCGCCGCCAGAACTCGACATTCTCCAGTTCCGCGACGGAGATGAGGCCGACCGAAAGCGCGTCATCGATGTCATGCGTGTCATAGGCCAGGCTGTCCGTGGCATCGACTACCTGGGCTTCGAGCAACGCCTGGCCGCCGGCCCGATATGCCGCCATCTCCGGAGCATCCTGGCGCTTGCTGTGCAGAGCCATCGCTTCCAGCACTTCCCAGGACAGGTTCAAGCCGGGAAAATCGGGATAACGATATTCGAGCTGCGTGACGATGCGAAAGCCGTGGCGGTTGTGTTCGTAGCCGCCAAAACTGCGCATGCACTCGTTCAGGGCCTCCTCGCCCGCATGTCCGAACGGCGGATGGCCCAGATCGTGCGAAAGAGCGATGCCCTCGGTCAGGTCCTCATTGAGGCCAAGCTGCCGGGCGATGGTGCGGCTGATCTGGGCGACTTCCAGAGTGTGCGTCAGGCGGGTACGGTGATGATCGCTGATCTGGTTAACGAGGACCTGCGTTTTGTACATCAGCCGGCGAAAGGCCGTGGAATGAATAATCCGGTCGCGATCGCGCTGATAGAGCGTGCGATAGGGATGATTCTCCTCCGGGTACTGCCGGCCGCGGCTCATCCTTGTGCGCATGGCGTAAGGCGCCAGGACCTCCTCTTCCCGGTCGAGCCAATCAGGCGGATTAAAAAGTGAATCCGTCATAATGGTCCGTGGTCAGTAGCCAGTAGTCAGTAGCACTGACTACTGACTACTGGCTACAGACTATTCGAGTTCTTCTTGATATGACCCACTAACTGATCATACAGCGATTCCAACGATTGCGCGATCACTTTCGTATCGGCGAGGATGGGCATGAAGTTGGTGTCGCCGTTCCAGCGGGGGACGATGTGCCAGTGCAAATGACCTGGCAGGCCGGCGCCCGCCACGCGACCGAGGTTCAGCCCAATGTTATAGCCGTCCGGATGGATCAGGTCGCTGAGCGCCGTGACCACCCGCCGCAGTGTCTCCATCGTCTCCAGTAATTCGTTCGATTCCAGGGCCGCCAGCTCCCCCTTGTGCGCTTTTGGGGCGACGAGGAGGTGGCCGTTATTGTAAGGAAAGCGGTTCAGGAGAGCGACGCTGAGGGGTGTGCGCAAAACGATCAGGCTGCTCCGGTCATCGTCGCTCGCCAGGCCCTGGCAGATGAAGCAGGGGTCGCCAGCCTGGGGCGGCTTCGCTGCCGCGACATATGCGAGACGCCAGGGCGCCCAGAGAATTTCCATGGCACTATTGGTTGCACTGCTCGATAATCCACCGGTTGATATCGCGCAGCATATCCGGATGCAGCCGGTGCGTGGTGGGGTAGGTGTGCAGGCGGACGTCGAGTCCGGCGGTGTAGAGGAGGCGGAAGTTGCTGCGCGCGGAGCTCAGCGGCAGGATGGCATTGGCGATGCCGTGGCCGATGAACATGCGCAGGGCGCGGATGTGCGGCAGGCGGAAGAACAGGCTGCCGCGCGTCGGCAGGCCGCCGTTAAGAGAGATAACGCCGGCAAACTTTTCCGGAAATGACAACCCCAGGCGATACGCCAGGGCTGCGCCCTCGCAGATGCCGGCCAGATAGATGCGTTCCGAATGGACGTGATAATTGCGTCGCGTTTGCTCCACGGCGCGAAGCACGTAATCTTCGATAACCGCATCGCAGCGTCCGTCGGTGCCCCAGGTGTAGCCTTGGCTGCCATCGGAGCGTTGCCCCAGCAGCTGGGGACCGCGCAGGCCAATGCTAATGTAATTGCGCCGGCTCAGGCGCGGCGCCAGGCGCAGAATCTGTTCTTCATTGCCGCCGTGGCCGTGCAAGAAGACCAGGAGCGGATAGGCATAGTTCGGCTCGTAGCCGGTGGGCAGGAAGGTGCGTACGGGGAAACGGCTGGGGGCCTGGACTTCCGACGTGTAGAAGCCCTCGGCCGGCCGAAAGAGACGCCAGGAGAGATCGGTGTACGGCATGGGGGAACCTATCGTGCCAGAGGTAACAGGTTTACCGATGGTAGGGATCGTGCAACCGGGCACCCGCGTGTTCTGGTGTCGCAACTCCGTTTCGACTCAAGAAGTTCGGCCAAGTCTACGTTCGCCCGCGCAAGGTGTCAACGCTGCAATGCAGCCAAGGCCGCCACTTTCCACGTTTTTTCGTCCGCCAAATTCTGGCTGCAACGGTTAGGAGAAGTGGATAGGAAAACCGTAACCTGGAGGCTTTCTTCTCTCACAACAATCGCACCAATTTCGCAACCGTGTTAGTAGCCAGTTGTCCGTTGTCAGCAGCAAAACGCATTGGGCTCCCGGCTCCTGACTGCGGACTACATGCTGCTGACTAATCCTTGATAATCCCCTGCTTGTGCAAATATTCCAGGACCAAAATCGTTGCCTCTTGCGGAGAAGTTGAGGTCGCATCAATCACCAGCTCGGCCTGGAGCGGCGCCTCGTAGGGGTCATCGACGCCTGTGAAATTCTTCAGCTGGCCGGCGCGCGCCTTCTTGTAGAGCCCTTTCGGATCGCGCTGCTCGCACGTCTGGATCGGGGTGCTGAGGTAGACTTCGATGAACGGGAGCTGGACCGCGGCATGCAGGGCGCGAACGGTGTCGCGGTCCTTGCGATAGGGGCTGATGAAGCTGGTCATGGTAATGATGCCGCAATCCGCGAACAGCTTGGCGACTTCGCCGATGCGGCGAATGTTCTCCTCGCGGTCCGCGGCGGCAAATCCCAGGTTCTTGTTGAGGCCATGGCGGATGTTATCGCCGTCCAGAACATAAGCCAGCCGGCCGCGCTGCACCAGGGCATGCTCCAGCGTGAAGGCAATCGTGCTTTTGCCCGAGCCGCTCAGCCCTGTGAACCACAGCGTGGCCCCCCGCTGTCCGAGCAGCTGGCTCCGCACTTCGGCCGTGACATGTCCTTCGTGCCAGGTAATATTCGTCGCCTTGATCGCAGTCATCGCGCCAGCGCTCCTCAAGCAAAAAGAAAACGCAAAAGGAAAAAGACGCCGGTCGCCCAGCCGCCCTTTTCCTTTTACCTTGCTACTTTATTGGCGTAGGTGGTCAGTAGCCAGTAGTCAGTAGCCAGTACTCGGTAGTCATGCTACTGACTACTGGCTACTGACTTCTTTTAGTTTCCTAAGGGCGGCGTCAGCTTTGACGTTCGCGCCGTAATCGTCAGCACCCTCGCCTTCGGCTTGACCAGATCGACCAGCACCGGCTTGGGCGCTTCACAGCGCGTCAGGTTGCCGGCCTGATCCGTCACGTCCATGCGGACGTAGAACTCGGGGCCCGCGTTTTTGGGCAAGCTCCAGCGGTAGCTGCCGTCGTTCCGCACCCCGCGGGCAATGGGCTCCCAGGAGCCGCCGCGGCGGGTCGTGTAGTACAAATCGATGGGCGTGTTGCCCAGGTTCTTGTCGTTGGCGGCCCAGGTGATGTGCATCATGCCTGCTTCGGCGCCGACGCCGGGGCTGACGGAGATCAGCTGCGCTTGCGGCCGGGTCAGATCGACCTCAACCCAGTAATCGGGCGCCTCACCCTTTTGCGGGGGCGGCATGCTCAGGCCAGTGCCGTTGGTCACCACCAGACTCACGCCGTACAAGCCCTCGCCCGGCAGATCAAATTCCACCGGGCTGCGCGCCTGCAGGTCCTCGTGGATCCGCTCCCAGGTCATGCCGTTGTTGCGCGTGTAGAAGACCTCGACCTTGCTGACCCCCGTGGGCCCCTGCTGCTCGATTTGATATTCCAGGCTGACGCGCGAGCCGTTCACGAGTTGCCGGGGAACCGCATTGTTACTCATCTCGGGCGCAGGCACGGAAGACGTCTCCGGGATCGGCCGTCCCGCGGTCACGGAAACCAGATCCGGCGAAGGATGCGGCGCCGGCGGCAAGCCCATGCTGACGGCCGCCTGGCCTGCATTGGCCGACACCGGCTCGGGCGACGTCCGCACTGTCGGGCCAGGGATCGGACTCGGTGGCACGCTCACGAAGGGGCTCGGCGGCATGCTCACGAGAGGGCCCGGCGGAGTGCTGAGCAGTGGGCTCGGCGCTGCGGTTGCCGTATGACTCGGTGCGGACACGAGCGGACTGGGTGCGACCTTGTCGGAGCGACTCTCCAAGGACCGTGGCGCGGCCCCCTGCTCCGTGGCCGCAGCCATCATCAAGCCAACGCTGACCGACCGGGTCGTCGTGTTGCCCGCACGATCGCTGACGGTGGCGCGAATAACGTCTTCCGGCATGGCCGGCCCGGGCAGGCGGTACACATCGGGCCGATCCGCTACTGCTTCTAGCGCCTTCCAACTCTTATCCGGAAGCTGGATTTCCAGCTTCACCTTGCTGGGATCGGGGTTGGCGTCCTTGACCTTGCACTCGATCAGTACGCCGCGGGCGCTGGGCGGCAGCGTTTGCAGCGAAACTTCCGGCGGCGTCGAATCCACCACGACGATCAGGCCCGGCGACATCAGCGACGTATCCGCCGGGCTGCGTATGCCATTCTTATCAATGCTCGCCAGGGTGAACCAGTATTCGCCATCCTTGGGCACGTGGAAATCAAACCCGGTTCGCATGGCGGACACCGTGTCTTTGCACATCCAAACATCGCTGGGACCGGCCTTTACGTAGAGTTGCACATCCTGCAGGGTGGCGCGCTCCTTCTCGTCGAGCACGAGCGGCAAGATGAAGTGCAGATCGCGCGTATAGAGCTTGGTGGGCGTGGCGCCGGACGGCGGCTCGGCCCGCGCTTCACTGCGGAGGAGAGCAAGGCCGGCCAGCACCGCTACGAACAGAAGCCGTCGTAAAGTCTTCATGATCCCGCCTCTCCTTCGTCCTTGAACCCCCGGACCGATGCTCTTTCCAGCAAAGGTCAACC
This sequence comes from Gemmataceae bacterium, assembly GCA_035939715.1. Taxonomy (GTDB): domain Bacteria; phylum Planctomycetota; class Planctomycetia; order Gemmatales; family Gemmataceae; genus DASZFN01. The sequence goes on from DASZFN010001137.1 coordinate 10,594, forward strand.
AATCTCCTTTTGTCCTGTAGCTTTGTCCCGATGGCTGTCATAAGCCGGCCTGGCTGAGGGCAGGGCCCACCTGAAAATCAAGTGAACGGATCGCCGTTCGCCCCGTAGGCACATCCATGATTTTGAGCTGCAGCGTGTACATCCCGGGCGGGCAATCCGGGAGATCGAAGCCGCACCAGTTGTAGCAGTCGCGCCGTGGGCTTTGGCTTTGATCGATAAGCACCTTGAAACGCTTATCGATCCATACGGGAGCGTTGCGGTAATCGCGAATCTCCACGCTACTCGCCAGCCGAACTTCATAAGCGTTTTCCAGCCGCATATTCGAGAAATTCTGGACCTCTACGTATACGACCATCCGTTCCCTTGGCCGGAACAAGTGGTCGTCGCCCCAGGCCTGATAAACACCGAACTTTTCGATCTTTCGCACGAAACACATCTTGCTAATCAGCAGGTTGGCCCTTGGCACCAGCACGTCTTCCAGGCGGTGCAATTGCGTGACCAGGGCGCTGGCTTCCTGGGCATCGACGCGCTTGAGTCCGCCTTCGGTCAGGCGCGTCATCAACGGCAACATGCACAGCAGCAAGTCCTGGCTGGCCTTGTCGTAGCCGCGCAGGTAATCCGCGGCTTCCGTCGGCCGTTTATCCATGAAGCAACGCAGCGCCGAAACCAGCGGTGGCTCGAGTGGCTGTTTTGCCCGGATTTCCGGCGTCGCGGTCAATTCCGGCGGCATGTTGCGCGGCTGCGACAAATTTTGTCGAGACTGCTCGGGTGAAATCACTTCCGGCAGCGGATACCGGTTGTTCGTTTGCGCCGCATCGCTGACCGGCTCGATGTCTTTATTGATCGCCGCTGCCGGCGGCTTCAGCGCCGCACTTGGCGACGCCTGCCGCGGGGCGGCCGCCGTCACCGTCGCAGGCCGCTCGTGGGGTGGTTCCCACCAGCGTGCCGGTGCGGTCGGCGCTGGATCATCCGTCGCCAGGCTAAACGTGTTGCACGCCGTCAGGGAGCCTGCGCACAAGCCTGCAATCAAGTTCAGCAGCCAACCGCGCCGATCCATCCATGACCTCGTTCAAACCTCTGCCGGGCGAAAGCACGGCGCAGAGGGGCGAGACGATAGCCGGGCGCGCGGTTGCGGTCAAGGGCTGAAGCAGTCTACCTATCCAGGCGCAGGATCTTCAGCAATGCCTCCCCTGCAGCCTTTTGCACTTCTGGAGAACCCGTCTGCAACGCCTTACGCAGCGGTTCGACGGCGGTGCCGGCCAGAGTGCCCAGTTCGCCGAGCACGCGGGCCGCCGCCTCTTGCACACGCGGATCGGCATCGCCGACGGCGGCGGTAAGAACGGGCAGCGCCGGTTTGACCTCCGGCGCGCCAATCGCGCCCAGGGCACGGATCACGGCGACGCGCATCTCCGCATCCATGGCGCCGCAGGCCTGGATAAGCTCCGGTACGGCCGGGCGCGCCGCCTTGCCGTAATGCTCCAGGGCCATGGCCGCGGCGATGCGCAGATCAAGATCCACGTCCGCCAGGAGAGCCGCCAGCCCGGGTACGGCTGTGTCGGCCGCTGCCGGGCTGACCTTGCCAAGCGTCCGGGCGGCTGCCCAGCGCACAAAGGGATCCGCATCGGCAAGCGCCGCCACCAGGGAGGGCGCCGCCGGCGCGGCTGCCGCACCCAACGTCTCCAGCACGTCGAGGACCGTCCGTCGCGACCGCGCATCCTCATCCTGCAGTCCTTCCGCCAATTTCTGCACGGTGCTCGTCATGCCTGTGGCCGCCGCATCCGTTGGCGCCGCCGAAACCGCTTTGAACGGCGGGGCCGCACTGTCTACTGTCTGTTCGAGCAGCATGACTTCCGGACTGGTCATATCCGCCAGGGTCCGACGCGCCAGGATGCGCACGTCGCCGTCGCTATCGCCGAGAGCCTTCATCAAGGCGGGGAGCTGCGCTCGAAGGACGGCGAGCAAAGGCAGCAGCTCGGCGCCGTCGACGTCCTGCTGGCGCTGGCTATTGGCCATATCTTCAGAAGCGCTTACGCGCGTCCTGGGCAGCAGCTTGCAGAGCGCCTCGGCCGTCTGGGCCAGCGCCTGAGCACAGCGGCGGCGGACGCCGGCTTCCGGACTGCGCAAACCGCGCACGGCCGCGGGCACGACTTCCTGGCCCGCCTTGACCACTTCCGCGGGCGTCGCTTCGACCATGTTTGGAGCGCGGTTGCGCGTGGCCAGAAAGGTGGCCACCTTCATCAAATAGCCGAGGGCGTCGCAGGCGGCCAACTGCAGCGACGTCTCCTTGCTTTCCATGAGTTTGCTCAGGACCGGCACCGCCTGGGCAGGATCCGGGCTCGCCTGCCCCAGGGCGCGTGCCGCCGCCTCGCGCGTCAGCAGATCGCCTTGCCGGGTCAGCTCGGCAAGATCGCCGGCAAACGTCCGCGCCAGGCTCACCGGCGTCCCGACGCCGCGCGTGGTCGTCGCCAGGCGCACGATCATGTCCATGACTGCCAAGCGGCTGGCGGCATCGCCGCGCCGCAGCACGTCGCGCACCGCCGAGTCAAAGCGCCGCACCACTTCCGCTCGGCTCGCCCGATCGACCGCGGCAGTCTGGTCATCCGGATCCTCTTCGCGCCAGTCGTGCAGAGCCAGCGCCCGCCGCAGCTCGCTAATGCCGTTCAGTTTTTTGATCTGCTCGCCAAGGCAGCGTTCGCGCATGCCGGGGTCGCTCACCGGCATCTGCAAGATCTCCCGCAGCTCCGCCACCGCATCGGCAGGCGCAGCCAGCCCGCGCCCGGTCATCATTCCCATTGGGATCAACAAGATGACTGCCAGGCAGCGTGGCCGGCAATGTTTTTTGAGAGCGCTGCATTTGCGCATGGCTCGCCCTTTGCAATGGGTCGCTGATCGTCGCACAAACTTTAGACAAAAAGATTTCTTCAAGAATGCGGCCGCATACCTGAAAGACGGGAACGGGGAAAGGCCAATCTATATTTACGGTGCGCTGCCTGTGCAACCAACGAACAATGATGGACGCTCGACCAGACGGCCCCCCCGCGTTGATTTGCTTTGCATGCATGCACATGGTACTGGCTCATGCAAAGCAAACCAACGGGCAAACCAATCTTGATTAGCTCGTTCTAGATGTAAGTAATTGTCCTACAAGCAGTTCTCGCGATTGCAATATGTTAGCATTCACTAAGGCGTGTAAGCTCTTGCAAAACAACATGCAAAACAAAGTGCCCCGTTGGGCAAACGGTTCAGGAACCGATCATGCCTGGAGCATGGTCAGGAGGGCGTTCAGGGTTGCGAAGTTAGTGCCCAACCTGCGCGCGCTGCATTATTTTGCCGAGGCCCCGCGCATGCTGAGCAAGCCGAAAACAGGTCCGGGTAAGAATAGCCAGGCAGTTCGCGGGCCTAGCACGGGCCAGGCAGCCGAAGCCAGGCTAATGGCGAACAAGGTCAGCAGGAAGCCAATACTATTCTGGACGGCCAGGGCGCCGGCCACGGTTTCCGGCGGACAGGCGCGTGTGGACAAGGCAAAGAATTGCGGCGAATCGGCGATTACCGTCAGACCCCACAACAGCAGCATGAATAACAGCAATGCCGCGGGACAGGAATGCAGCAACGGATAGATAAGACACAGGAGCCCCGAAATTGCCAGCGCCAGCACGCCGACGCGCGCATTGCCAAGACGCCGGCTCAACCAGCCACCGAGGACGCAGCCGGCTGCTCCCACGGCGATGATGCTAAAGGCCAGCAAGGACACCGCGCGGCGCGTGTCCCAGCCAGCGCTCCGCGTCACGAGCTCGACCATGAACGGCAAGATCGTCCAGAAGGCGTACACCTCCCAGATATGGCCGAAGTAGGCCAGCGCCGGCGCCCGAAAATCCCTGCGCCGAAATAGGCCCAGAACGGCGCCCCAGGCCGCCGAAGTCCGGACAGGCAGGTGCGGTCCGTCTCCCAGGATAACGATGCACGAGGCAGCGACGACAGCCAGGCATGATGAAGTCAAAACCACGATTTGCCAGTGTCCCTGTCTATCCAGGGCCTGGACCAGGTGCGGCGTGGCTGTCCCCAGCGTCAGCGCTGCCACCAGCCAGGATAGCGCCGGCCCGCTCGGCCCCGGCACCCAGCTCATCGCCAGTTTCATGCCCACGGGAAAGATGCCTGCCAGGGCCAGTCCGGTGGCAAACCGAAAGACCAGCGCCCCGCCCAATCCCTGGCAGAGGAAGACCAGGGACGCGTTGCACGACGCGCCCGCCAGCGCGGCCACGGTGAAGATTGCACTGGCGGGAAATCGATCCGCCAGGCCGGTTACGGCCAGGACAAGCGTCCCGAAGATAAAGCCTGCCTGAACGGCGATCACCAGCAGCCCCAGATCCGCCATCTGGAGATGCCAGGCCGATGCCAGTTCCGGATCAGCGGCGGCGACGTTGCCCGTGAACCATAATGAAGTCCCGAGGAACTCGGCAAAAACGATTACGCAAAGGGGACGGTTCACGTCGTGGTCTTGGTTTGCATGTTTGCGAATCCTGTGCCCGTATCGCCTTCATTCCTAATGAACGGGAACCGGGTTCTTGGCCGGCGCTTCCGGCTGCTTGCGAAGCTGGCTGGCCAACAGGTTAGCCACGTGGCGCAGCAACTCGTCACGCGTGGAAGAATCCTTCTTGAGAATGCGGCTGACCTGCCCATTCAGCCATTGCCGTTCTTCCGGGCTCAAATCCTTGGCGGTCAGGACGACAACCGGAATCTCCCGCCACTCGTCCTTGCGCCGCAGCTCCTGGACAAATTCAAAGCCGTCCATGACCGGCATCAGCAGATCCAGCAGAATCACGTCCGGACGTTGGCGCACGGCCTGGTCGAGGCCCTCGCGGCCGTTGCCGGCCTCGGTAACCGTCCAGCCTTCGTTTTCGAGCGCCCGCCGCAGCAGGCCCCGTATCTCCGGATCATCTTCCACGAGCAAGCTCAGGCCGGGCGCCTTGACGTTACAGTGCTTGCGGAGCACGCTGAGCAGGCGCTGCCGGTCAATCGGCTTGGTCACGTAATCGGAGGCGCCGAGCGCATAACCTTGCGATTTGTCATCCACAATCGTCAGCATGATCACCGGGATATCGGCCAGGGCGGGGTCCGTCTTCATCGCCAACAGGACCGTCCAGCCGTCCATGCCCGGCATCAGGACATCCAGCGTAACCGCGGCAGGATGGACCTCCCGGGCCATGCGCAGTCCCTCTTCGCCGTTGCGCGCCGTAATCACAGCGAAGCCTTCCTTGGAAAGAAATCGCGCCAGCAGTTCCTGAACCATCGGTTCATCGTCGATCACCAGCAGGCGCGGCCGATTGTCCGGCGACGGTGTTTTTTCGCCGTGCTTGGAATCCCAGGAACCGGTCTCGGCCCTGGGCATGTTGATTTCGGCCGGGATACGCATCGTAAAGGTGGAACCGACGCCTTTCTCGCTGGTTACCGTGACATCGCCGCCCATCATCTGACACAGGTTGCGGGTAATGACCAGGCCCAGGCCGGTGCCGCCGAATCTGCGCGTGGTGGAGGCGTCGGCCTGGACGAACGCTCGGAATAGCTTTTGCCTCTCACGCGGCGACATGCCGATGCCGGTATCTTGAATGTGGAAAGCAATCCAGTCTTTTCCTTCCCGCTTATCTCGTTCCAGTCGAAGGGTG
>DASZFN010001138.1:0-2456 GCA_035939715.1 Gemmataceae bacterium
CCGCTGTCGGGCCAGCTCTTTGTCTTTCGCAACAAGCGTGCCGACCGCGTCAAGCTGCTGTACTGGGACGAAGACGGCTTTGTCATCATCTACAAGCGTCTGGAGGCGGGCACGTTTCGCTTTCCGGCCTCGGCAGGCGAGGGCCTGCAGATCCGCGCCGCCGACCTGCAGATGCTGCTCGACGGCGTTGACCTGGCCAGCATCAAGCGGCGGCGGCGCTATCGCCGGCCGGTGCCAGCCTGAGCCGCCTGTCCCTGCCGTCCACGGACGCCGCAGTGGCGTCCGTTTTTGTTGCGCGGCGCTTGCCCGTCCGGCCCAGCCTTCGTGAAGTGACATACCTATGTCAGTGACGCAACTTTTTTTCGAGCTTTTCTCTTTTTTCATGGAATTATTTGCCGGCTCGTGCGTCTTATGGGCATGAGCACGGCCGCTCCCCTTCCTGACCCTGTTTGCTGCGGCAATGTGCCGCTGCCCACGCCGGAGCAACTCCCGGACGACCCGGAGACGCTCAAGCGCATGATCCTGGAACTCCTGGCCACGCTCCAGCAGGAGCGGCAGGACAAGGCGGAGCTGCGGCAGCGGCTCGACCTGCTCTTGCGGCGGCTGTACGGGCCACGCAGCGAACGCATCAACCCCGACCAACTGCTGCTGTTCGCCGAGGGCGCCCCAGCTCAGGAGTCCGCCGAGCCTGCCAGCGACCCGGCACAGCAAGCCGACCCCGACCAGGCCCAGCGCCCGGCGGGCCAGCGGCGGCGGTGCAAGCCGCATGGGCGGCGGCGCCTGCCCGACAACCTGCAGCGCCGGCCGGTGCATTACCAACTGAGCGAAGCCGAGCGCATCTGTGTCTGTGGCCAGGTGCGCATCGACATCGGCACCGAGATCAGCGAACAGCTCGACTGGCAGCCGGCGTCCTACTTCGTGTGGCAGCATCTGATCCACAAATACCTGTGCCCGTCCTGCGCTGGCAAAGCCGCCGAGCAGGCCACCGCGCCGTCGGCACAAACAGCAACGACGCAGCAGGCTCCTGGGGAAACGTCCCCGACGGACCCGCTGCCCGCGGCGCCGGCCACGACCGGACCGGTGCTTGGCGAGACGCTGGTGCGCCCGGAAAGCATCGCCCTGGTGGGGCCCGGTCCGGTGATCGTGTCGGCGGCCAAGCCGGCCATGCCCATCGACAAAGGGCTGCCCGGACCGGGCTTGCTGGCGCACATCATCGTCAGCAAGTACTACGATCATCTGCCGCTGTATCGGCAGGAAAATATCTTCGCGCGGCAAGGCGTGCTCCTGGCCCGCTCGACCACCTGCGACTGGATGGCGGCGTGTGCCGAGTTGTTGCGGCCGCTCTATGAGCGCATGGTGGCGGTCGTGCTGCAATCGCGCTGGATGCACACCGACGACACGCCCGTGAAGAACCTGGGGCACGAGCCGGGCACCACGGCCACGGCACGCTTCTGGCTCTATTACGGCGATCGCGACCATCCGTGCAACGTGTTCGACTTCACGCTCAACCGCAAGCGTGATGGGCCGCAACACTTCCTGGCCGACTTCCACGGTTACCTGCATGCCGACGCCTTCACGGGCTACGACGCCTTGTACTTGCCCGAAGCGCGTGCGGGCCTGGCGCCGATCATCGAGGTGGGTTGCAACGCGCATGCGCGGCGTAAGTTTTACGATGCCCGCGGCAGCGATGCGGCGCGGTCGCACCAGGCGTTGGCGTACTACGCGCAGCTCTATGAGATCGAGCGCCGGGCCACCCAGAACGGCTTCGACGATGGCCAGCGCTTGCAGTTGCGTCAGGATCTGGCGGTGCCGGTCCTGGAGAAGTTCCACGGCTGGCTTTTGGCCCAGCGCGGCCAGGTGGTGCCCAAGAGTCCGCTGGCCGAGGCGATCGGCTACGCGCTGAATAACTGGACGGCGTTGATCCGTTATACGGAGGCGGGCTTTTTGGCGATCGACAACAACGTGGCCGAGCGTGAAATGAAGCGGATCGCGATCGGTCGCAAGAACTGGCTGTTCGTGGGCTCGGACAAGGGAGGCCGGACGGCGGCGGTGCTGTTCAGCTTCACGTCGACCTGCCACCGATTGGGCATCGAGCCGTGGGCCTATCTGCGGGACGTGCTGACGCGTCTGCCGGGGTTGTCGGCGAAGCAGCTCGACGAGTTGCTTCCGCACCGCTGGCAAGCGGCGCGTCAGCAGGCAGCCTCGGCCGCTGCGGCAGCCTCTGCGGCTTCGGCCATTTCGGATTCAGCCTCGTGACCCCAGGGGGTTGACCAGCCCCCCCGCTCGGCTGTCGGCCGGCCTCGCTCAGCCGGCTGCCAGCCGCCACGCGGTTCGCCGGACGGACACGAATAGGTCAAGAAATGCCGACAGCCTTCCCGGACAGGTCACACGTCGGCGGAGGCCTCCGACCGGCGAAGGGCCCGGTCTATCCAGGGAGGCGTCGAGAAAGGGGAACA
>DASZFN010001139.1:0-8460 GCA_035939715.1 Gemmataceae bacterium
CACAGGGTTCCCGCGTTCGCTGTGCAACCCCTTCGGGGTAGGGGCATGCGGAGGACTTCTCAATCCCAGGGGTGCGCTGGCGCGACCCTGGGCTATATTGTCCAACGCCTTCGGCGTAGGGGCAGAAACAGAGGCTCAAAAAACTATGGTTCAGCCGCGCTATATCTGTGTTCACGGTCATTTCTATCAGCCGCCGCGCGAGAATCCCTGGCTGGAAGCCGTCGAGGTCCAGGATTCCGCCAGCCCCTTTCACGACTGGAACGAGCGCATCACGCGCGAGTGTTACGGGCCCAATAGCCGGGCGCGGCTGGTCGATCAAAGCGGCAAGATTATCGACCTGATCAATAACTACGCCTGGATGAGTTACAATTTCGGGCCGACGCTCTTGGCCTGGCTGGAGCAGGGCGCGCCGGAGGTGTTGCAAGGCATTGTCGAGGGAGACCGCGTCAGCCGCGAGCGCCGCCACGGGCATGGCAACGCCCTGGCCCAGGTCTACAACCACATCATCATGCCTCTGGCCAGCCCGCACGACCAGCGCACGCAGGTGCTCTGGGGCATCGCCGACTTCCGCAAGCGCTTCGGCCGCGAGCCGGAGGGCATGTGGCTGGCCGAGACCGCCGTCAACATCTCCTCGCTCGAAGCCCTCGCCGTCGCCGGCATCCGCTTCACCGTGCTGGCGCCGCGCCAGGCCCGGCGCTGGCGCAAGCTCGGCGAGGAACGCTGGACGGAAATCCCCGAAGGCGTCGATCCTTCGCGCGCTTACCTGTGCCGGCTGCCGTCCGGCAAAGCGATCTCCTTGTTCTTCTACGACGGCATGATTTCCCGCCAGGTCGCCTTTGAGCGGCTGCTCGACAGCGGTGAGAAGTTCCTCGGCCGGCTCAAGCAGGGCTTTGACGATAGCCGGCAACATGCCCAGCTCATGCATATTGCCACCGACGGCGAGTCCTACGGCCATCATCACCCCTTCGGCGACATGGCCCTGGCCTATGTCCTCAGCCAGCTCAGCAAGAACGGCGACATCAAGCTCACCAATTACGGCGAGTTCCTCGAGCTGCACCCGCCCGAATGGGAAGTCGAGATCGTCGAAAACAGTTCCTGGAGCTGCGTGCACGGCGTCGAGCGCTGGCGCTCCAATTGCGGCTGCAACTCGGGCCGCGGCTGGCAGCAGGAATGGCGCGGCCCCTTGCGCCAGGCCTTCGACACCCTCAAGAATCGCCTCGATCTGCTCTTCGAGAGACGCGGCAAGGAGCTTCTGGCCGACCCCTGGAAAGCGCGCGACGGCTACATCCAGGTCGTTCTCGACCGCAGCGACGAGTCGGTGCGCAAGTTCTTGAAGGACTACGGCCGGCAACAGCCCGCCCTCAGCGAGCAGGAGATCCGCGAGGCCGGCTGGCTGCTCGAGATGCAGCGCCATGGCCTGCTCACATACACCAGTTGCGGCTGGTTCTTTGACGAGATCAGCGGCCTCGAGACCACCCAGTGCCTCCGCTACGCCGCCCGCGCCATGCAACTCGCCCGCCATTTTGAGCAGGATTACGAGGAGGAGTTTGTCAAGATCCTGGAGAAGGCGCCCAGCAACATCAGCCGCTACAAGAACGGCCGCGCCGTCTGGGAGCAGCTCATTCGTCCGACCAAGATCGACTTCGACCGCGTCCTGGTGCACTACGCCATCAGCCTGATCTACCGCACGCCGGAAACGCAGACGCGCGTTTACAGCTACGACATCGAGGCCATCGATCAGGAAGTCCGCACCCGCGGTGAGAGCCATGTCGCCATCGGCCGCCTGCAGGTCCGTTCGCGCCTGACCTGGAACGAGGCGGAAACGTCTTTCGTGGTCCTGCATTACGGCGGACTCGACTTCCATGCCGTCCTGCGCCAGTCCAAATCCCCGGAGGAATACGAGGCCTTCAAGAAGCGCTTGCTGGAGCTCTTCACGTCCGGATCGATGGCCGACGTGACCGAGCTGGTGATGCACGAATTCCAGGGCGAAACGCATCGCCTGGACGACCTCTTCGAAGAGGAACGGCGCCGCGTCATCAGCATTATCTTGCAGGATCGCTTTGCCGAGTACCGGCACACCTTCGAGCGCATGGCCGGGCTCGATGAAGGCATCCTGAGCACCCTGGGCCGGCTCTCTTACCCGATCCCGCAGACCTTGAAGGCCGCCGCCGCCACCACGCTCGATGAACGGCTTAGCCGTGCCATTGATGAGCTAAAAGGCGAAGGCGAAGTCAAGCGCATCGACGAAGTGCTGCAATCCGGCAAGGCCTGGGGCTATCAACCCGGCGATCGCGCGGCCCTGCGCCAGAAACTCACCGAGCAGTTGGAATCCTTGCTGAACTCCATCCATGCCGCCGCCGACCTGCCCAAGGCGACGGCCTACGCCGACAAACTCCTGGACGCGGCGCAATTGCTGGAGACGCCGCTGGACCTGTGGCAAACACAAAATCACCTGCTCAGCATCTACGCCAAGATGGGCGCCGATAAATTGAACGAGCCGCTCAAGCAGGCCTTCGCCCATCTCGCCGAACGGCTCAATATCGGTGCCAATGTGTTGGGCTGGCGGCCATAGATCTCACGCGCGGCCGGGTGCCCTGAGTGGCCGCATTGGAAGCCACAGCGAGCGCCGCGGCCCGGCGCAGCTGGCTATTTCACGCCCTCTCTGCCGCCCCTGGGTCGATTTGACGCAGGGCTTCGGCCGCGTCCTCCACTACTGCTTTGTGCTTCTTGGACCAAAGTCCAATGTTGCTCCCTTCCGTTGCCGTGTAGAAAAAGATGAATGAAAGCAGCCGGCAAAACATACTCGCGGGCGACCCTTCGCAATGGCCTGCCCCTGCGGCTGCGTGATAGACACCCTTCATCGTCTGCAGTGCTGCGGCCGTGACGCGGCTGCCACATTCGCGTGAAAGGAACGTTCATGAACGCCGACAAAAATGGAGCAGACACCCTTGAGCTTCCTGCCTTGACGGTGCAGTCCGAGCTGCTCTGGCATACGACCGGCTCTGCGCAAGTGCAGGTTGACCTGGGGGCCCTGTCGCACCAGGGACTCGTGCGCAGCCGAAATGAAGATCATTATCTCGTGATACGCTTCGGACGGGCGCTGGAGACGTTGCTGACGAACCTGCCGCACAACGAGGTGCCGGGACGCGCCGAGGAGGTCGGCTACGGCCTGCTCGTGGCGGACGGCATCGGCGGAGCGGCGGCCGGCGACCTGGCCAGCCGCATGGCCATCAGCCGCTTGATCAGCCTCGTGCTTTATACTCCGGACTGGATCCTCAGCACCAGCGAAAGCGCCGCCCAGCAGGTCATGCAGCGCATGGCGGAGCGCTTCCGCCATGTCGATAGCGCGTTGCGCGGACACAGCCGCGGCGATCCCAACCTGGCGGGCATGGGCACGACCATGACGCTCGCCTGCAGCCTGGGCGCCACCGCCATTATCGGCCACATTGGCGATTCGCGCGCCTATGTCTTTCGTGACGGGGAGCTGCACCAGTTGACGCGCGATCATACCTTGGTGCAATCGCTCGTGGACCTGGGCCGGTTGACCCCGGAGCAAGCAGCCAGGCATCCGTGTCGGCATGTGCTGACCCATTCGCTGGGCGGCGGCGATTATCACTACCAAGGCGATTTCCAGCGCACCACGCTCGCCGAAGGCGACCAGCTGTTGCTGTGCACGGACGGACTGACGGAGATGGTGAACCATGCGACCCTGGCCGCGATCCTGGGCAGCGCGGCATCCGCGAACGAGGCGTGTCAGGCGCTTGTGGCGGCCGCCTTGAAGAACGGCGGCAAGGACAATGTGACCGTCGTTGTGGCGCGCTACCGGTTTGCCCCTTGAGCAGAGCGTGGCGATGAGAAATTGGCCGCTATTGGACCAAAGTCCAATGTCGCCAGTCCTTTCTCCCTGTAGATAGGAGTCATCGATGTAACCGGCGAAATGACGGAGGAGCGTGTTATGGCAACAAGCATACAACCATCTGGTCCCCTGGTTGGCTTCGACATCTTGCGCCGCAACTGGCTTTGGTTCCTGGCGCTGGGGATTATCCAGATCATCCTGGGCATGGTCGCCCTGGGATCGTCGGTGTTCGCGACGGTCGTTTCCGTGGCTGTCTTCGGTTGGCTCCTGCTCATCGGCGGCGTGCTGTCGATCGGGCACGCCTTCTGGGAGCGGCAGTGGAACGGCTTCTTCGTCGACCTGCTCACGGGCATTCTTTATGCCGTCGTTGGCTTCATGATGGTCAGCAATCCGCTTGAAGCAGCCGTCAGCTTGACGCTGCTGATCGCTCTGTTTTTGCTCATGGGCGGCATCTTCCGCATCGTGGCGGCGCTGGTCGGCCGGCTCGAGCATCGCGGCTGGCTGCTGCTCAACGGTGTCATCACGCTTTTGCTGGGCATCCTGATCTGGAGACAGTGGCCCTGGTCCGGCTTATGGGTGATCGGGCTCTTTGTCGGTATCGAAATGATCTTCTACGGCTGGTCGCTGGTCATGCTGGGCATGGCGGCCAGAAACTTGCCGGCTGCCAGGAGTCAACCATGATTGAACAACTACCCGAAAGTTCGGACAAGGTGCTGGCCTTCAAGATGTCCGGCAAGCTGCATGACGGCGATTACAAGAGTTTCGTGCCGGTCATCGATGCCGCCGTGGCCAAGCATGGCAAGATTCGACTGCTGGCCCAGTTTCATGACTTTCAGGGGTGGGATCTACGTGCTCTCTGGGACGATATCAAGTTTTCCGCGACGCACTGCACAAAAATCGACCGTATCGCCATGGTCGGCGATAAGGCGTGGGAGAAATGGATGGCCAAGGTGTGCAAGCCGTTCACCATAGCCAAGATCAGGTATTTCGATGACTCGGAAATGGAGGCGGCGCAGGCGTGGCTCGCCGAAGCCTGATCAGGTATGCGGATACGTAAGAGCGGGTTTCTGGACCAATTGAGTTTGAGAGGAGCTTGCCATGTTTTATCGTCGTGCCATCACCGCCCTGGTCTGCCTGGGCGTCTGCGCTCTGGCTTGTACCGCCTTGCCCGATGATGCCAAGAAAGAGGCTGGGGCTGAGGAAGATAAGCAGGTAGTCGATTCCAAGGCGACCCATCGCCCGGCCGCAGCATCGGTCAATTTCCGCAAGGAGCTGAACCTGCCCTTCGCCTCCTTGAGCACGCTGGGCGCGCGCGTCGATGCGGCGCGGCGAACGCCTGACCCGGTGGTGCTGGCCCATGCGGCCAATGAGCTGTCCGTTGCGGAAAAGGTTTCCGGGAAGCAAGCGAGCTTGACCTCCAGCGCGCTCATCAAAGAGGCTGCCGAGCTGGCCAAGCTCCGGCGGCAGGCAACCGAACTGCAAGCCGTGTCGCGCGTCGCCCAGCAAATTGCCAGCGAGGAGGAGTTGGTCAAGAGCCTGAGGGCCATTACCGACAGTGCCATGGCTGAGGCCAAGGCCGATCAACTGGCGGTGCAGCAAAACCAGGAACCGACCTGGGCGCCGCGCAAAGTCGTGGTGAACAACTACACGACGCAGTACCTGACCCTTTACGTCAACGGCATTTACAAAGGAGAATTGGATCCCGGGCTTACCAAGGTGATTGTCATCGAGCACCGCTGGAACCCCACGGTGTTGACGGCTTATGGCAATGAGGACATCGACACGTGGGGACCCGTCAATGTCTGGGGGCGCTTCAAGACTTACACCTGGAACATCAATTGAGCAAGCCAACGGCCCGTTGCCCAGGGTCGCAGAACAGAGGAGGTCGAGGAGCACGTGTAGTGCATCCGCGCGGACATCGCTCGGGCGACGGGCTCTCTTTCTTCTAAGCCTTGCTTTCCGGCGCTTACGCCCCCGCAAGCTCCAGAAACCGACGCGCGAATTGCGGCCCCTTGCCGGCCTCTTCGTGCTTGAAGAAAACGAAAACTTCCTTCCAGGGTTGATCGGCAATCTTCTTGGCCCAATCGCGGAGGTCTCCGTCACTGTACTCCGGACGCCGCAGGCGCACGTAGCCCCACGCCGCCGTGGCCACAAAGGGGATGCTGAGCTCGTTGTCGGCATCCGCGAGACACAAGGAGACGTTGTGCTCGCGCAGCAGGGCAAAGATCTCGTCGTCGAACCACGTTTGATGCCGGAACTCGAACGCCGACTGGCCCTGACCGGACAGCAAGCCCAGAAATTCGCGCACCAGATCGAGATTCTTTTTGGAGAAAAACGGCGGCACCTGAAACAACAGCGGGCCGCGCTTGTTGCCGAGCACGGCCGCAGTCCTGAGCAGGTAGGCGACGTCATCGCCCACGTCCTTGAGTTTCTTGATGTGCGTGATCCGCTGGGGCGCCTTCAGCACGAAGGCAAAGTCTTCCGGAACCTGCGCGGACCAGTTGAGCAACATTTTCTCTGACGGCATGCGGTAAAACGTGTTGTTGATCTCCACCGTCGAGAAATGCTTCGCGTAATACGGCAGCATGTCAGCCGCGGGCAGGTCCGCCGGATAAAAATTCCCCTTCCATTCCTTGTACGAGTAGCCGCTCGTGCCGGCATGCATTTTCATGGTCTACAGAGCCCGGTTGAAGCCTGGAAATGCCTGCACCGCAATCGGGTTTTTATTGTACCGGCATTGCAGCGACGTTGCCAATGTCCGTCACAGAGGCGCAGAGCGGCCGTCAGGCCGCCCTCTGCTACTGAGCTGAAATCCCCTGCGCCGCTGATGATTTCACGAGACTCCCGTGGCGCCGCTCTTAACCCTCGGGCAAATTTGCCCGAGGGTCCAGCGACAGATGGCCCTGCGAAATTCTCTTGCCGGCAGCAAGTCGGGCGGGAACTATTGAGAGGAGTGAGAACACCTTTGGAACCAGGAGACGCATTCATGAATGGTTCCGCACTGGCCGCCGAAGTTCGCAGCCTTCGCGGCAGGCTGGCCTTACAGTTCTGCAACCAGGAAAGCGATGAACAATTGCTGCAGGCGTTTCAGAGCCGCGGCGACGATCAGGCTTTCGCCGGCCTGGTCCGTCGCCATGGGCCGATGGTACTTCACGTCTGCCGGCGCGTGCTGGGGCACGAGCAAGACGCCGAGGATGCTTTTCAAGCCGCCTTTCTGGTGCTGGCGCGCAATGCTGCGGCGCTGCGGAAGAAATCCTCGCTCGCCAGTTTCTTGCACGGCATCGCGTATCGCACCGCCCTGAAGGCCAAGCAAGCCGCTGCCCGGCGACGTAAGCACGAAAACCAGGCACCGACGCGCCGGCCGGCAGGTCCCGCGGACGACCTTTCCTGGCGTGAAGTGCGGGCCTTGCTTGATGAAGAGATATCCCGGTTGCCGGAAGCCTACCGAAGTGTGTTCGTCCTCTGCTGCATGGAGAGCCTGAGCCAGGTGGAAGCGGCGCGGCAGCTGGGGTTGGGGCTCGACGCCGAGACGACGCGAGCCGCGATGTGGAGCCGTCCGCCCGGTCTGGACGGTCCGGGTGACTGCCGATTGTCCGACACCGCGCCCGCACCGAGCTGGCTGCCGGTCGCCACGTTCTGGCTGCAGGATCATCTCCATTTGCGGTGGTCCTGGTTCGGCGACATCCGGCTGCGTGAGCCGTTCTTCGAAGGTGACGCCCGGCGCAGCCTCGCTAAACCCTTCAACCGGTTGTTACGCATCGCAACGCCTGTCTCGTGTCTGCAGGCGTGGCTTGACGCCTATCCGCCCTTGCGCCCGAGCGGACTCATCTTCCATATGTCGCGATGCGGGTCGACCTTGGTCTCGCAGATGCTCGCGGCCGGCGAGCGCAATCTGGTGATCTCCGAAGCGAGCCCGATCGATGCCGTGGTTCGCGCGCGCCAGGTTCATCCAGGCGTTGGCGACGGTCAACAGGTCGCGTGGCTTCGCTGGATCGTGGGCGCGCTCGGCCAGCCGCGCGGCGGCACCGATCGCTATTTCATCAAGCTCGACTGCTGGCACACACTGGCCCTGCCGCTGTTTCGGCGAGTGTTTCCCGGCGTGCCCTGGATCTTCCTCTACCGGGACCCCGTCGAAGTCATGGTGTCGCAGCGCAAGCTGCCCGGGATGCAGATGATCCCTGGTGCGCTCGGGCCCGAGCTCTTCGGCATCGCGCCGACCTACGACCGGCCCGACGACTACCGCGCTCGCGTGCTCGCCCGAATCTGCGAGCCGATCCCGCGGGAGCATGCCTTGGGGGGCGGTCTCCTGGTCAATTATCGCGAACTCCCGACGGCGCTGTGGAGCGCGATCTTGCCGCATTTCGGAATCGCTGCCACCGACGACGAGCGCGCGGCGATGAGCGCGGCCGCGCAGTATGACGCGAAGACGCCCAGTTTCGAGTTCACACCCGACAGCGCCGCCAAGCAGAGCGCCGCCACGGCGGCAACGCGCGCCGCCGCCGGCGAACATCTTGGCGCGATCTATGGCCGGCTCGAAGCCTTGCGGCTCGGCGCCTAGGTCCAAGCAAGCGAGGTCGCATGGATGCCACGCCCGCGCCGAGCCG